>JAJEGW010000105.1 GCA_022819605.1 Silicimonas sp.
CTTCGGCAAGGCCCGTTGCGGCCAGTGAAAGATCCGACATCGAAATCCCTCCAGGACAGTTCCGCTTCGTGGCGGTCACTGAAATCGAGAATCCCGGGAAGGGAAATGGCGCCGAGGTATGGGATATAAATGACGCTTACGAAGAACCCATGACGTCACGGGCTTACCTCACTCGCGCCGTTCCGGTCGGCCACCTGCAAAACCTGGGCGTGACCTCCCAACTCTTCAAACAGTTCCAGTCCGGTCCCGGTCATCCAGGTCTGCGCGCCCAGCTTCAGGATTTCGGCGAAGAGGGCGGATCGGCGGTCGGAGTCAAGATGTGCTGCCACTTCATCAAGCAAGATCAGCGGCGGGCTGCCCGTGTCCTCGGACAGAGCACGTGCATTGGCCAATACCAGCGAGATCAGGAGCGCCTTCTGCTCTCCGGTCGAGCATTGCGCAGCCGAAATGCCCTTTTCCTCGTAGCTTGCCGTCAGGTCGGCCCGGTGCGGACCTGTAAGGGTGCGGCCGGCTGCAAGATCGGCGTGGCGACCCCGTTCCAGGGCATCTGCAAGATCTGCGCACTCTTCCGGCAGGTCACCGCCTAGATGATCAAGCGACAGGCCGGCGACGGGAAAGGCCGTCTCCGCTCCATCCTGTGCAGCCAGAATCCGAGACACCGCCGCACGGCGACTTGCGGTGATGCGGGCACCGGTCTCGGCCATCTGCCTTTCCAGGGCGACATACCAGTGGGCATCCCTGACCTTATCCTTGAGGAGGCGGTTTCGTTCGCGCATGGCCCTCTCATAGTCTAGGACCGCTTCGCCATGGCCGGGGTCAAGGCTCATGGTCATTCGGTCGAGGAACCGCCGTCTTCCGCTCGCGCCCTCGATCCAGAGGCGGTCCATTGAAGGTGTCAGCCAGATGATCCGGACAATGCGGCCGAGAACGATCTGCGACGCCGCCTTTCCGTCGATCCGCACCTGCCGGGCCTGGCTTGGTTCGACGGCTGTTTCGATCTCGTGAACCTGCGTCGGCACCGCGACCTGCGACACGACCTTCCAACCGATCGATTCGGGCTGCCGGATCATTTCCTCCGCGCTGGCGCGGCGAAGCCCCCGGCCCGGGGACAAGAGGGAAACCGCTTCAAGGATGTTTGTCTTTCCCGCGCCGTTTGGTCCGCAGAACGCAAGCGGCCGCCTATCAACGGAAAGCTCGGTGCGCAGATGCGACCGGAAATGGGAAAGCGTCAGCCGGGTTATTGCAATTCCGGTCACACGCGCATCGGCATCACGACGTAAATGGCCGTTTCATCGTCACCTTCGCGTATCAGCGCCGGTTCGCTGCTGGTATTGAACATGAGCACGGCGTTTTCCCGATCCATCTGGCCAGCGATTTCCTGCAGGTACTTCGCGTTGAAGCCAAGGACCAGCGCGCCCGCGTCCCTTCCCGGCTGATAGGCGACTTCGAGTTCTTCATCGGCCGTTCCGGTTTCCGGCGAATTGACCGACAGCTGCAACAAGTCCTCGGACAGCGACAGCTTGACGACCCTTGAGGTCTCGGAACTGACGGTGGCGACCCGGTCCACGGCCTTCGCGAACTCCCTGGCATCAACTTCCAGCCGCTTGTCGTTTTCGGCGGGAATGACCCGCGTGTAATCCGGAAAGGTCCCCTCGACGACCTTGGACGTGAGCGTGATTCCGGGAGCTGCAAACCGGACCTTGGTTTCGCTGACGCTGACGGCAATCTCCTGGTCGTCCGCTTCAAGCATCATTCGCAGTTCATTCACCGTCTTGCGCGGCACGATGACGCCGGGCATTCCGTCAGCGCCATTCGGAAGTTCGGCATCGATCTGGGCCAGCTGGTGTCCGTCCGTGGCCACGCAGCGGAGCACCTGGCTGCCGCCGGAATCCGCAACATGCATGTAGACGCCGTTGAGGTAGTACCGTGCCTCCTCTGTCGACATTGCAAACTTTGACTTGTCGAAGAGGCGGCGGAGCACCGAGGCCGGAACCGAGAAGTTCGTATCGTAGTCTGAAGCGGCCATGGCGGGAAAGTCTTCGCGGGGGAGGGTTGCGAGCGAGAATTTCGAGCGTCCTGCATTTACGGCCATCCGTCCGGAGGAACCGTCGTCGGAGATCGTGACCAGCGCACCGTCCGGCAACTTGCGAACGATCTCGTGGAATGTCGTCGCGATGACCGTGGTTGCACCGGCCCGTTGGACAGTTGCGTTTGCTTCGTCCACGATCTCGATGTCGAGGTCGGTTGCGCGGAATCTGACCTGATTTTCCTCGGCTTCGATCAGGACATTGGCAAGGATCGGAATAGTGTTTCGACGCTCGACAACCGATTGTGCCTGGGCGATCGCCTTGAGAAGCGAATTTCGTTCGATCGAGAATTCCATGTTCCCTCGCTCCATCCGGTATTGGGACGGACAACCTATCGCTTTCTTGGCAGGACGCAACGGTTCGGGAGAAATTTCTGGCGCAGTCGCAAGGACGTCAGGCCCGCGGGTCAGGCACCTGCGAAGCCAAGTGCCGCCTTGAAGATCAGGATCAGCGAGAGGGCAAGCAGCAGTACTTCGATGATGCGCATGTAGAGCGGTTCAGGCATCCCTACCAGCAGCCTGCCGAGAAGGGCGCCAAGAATGCCCACCCCGGCCAGCCCAGCCGCCAACGGCCAGTTGAGTCCGTCGAAGAACCCGAGCGCATTGTAGCTCGGAATCTTGGCAAAATTGACGATCGCGAACGTGATTGCCATCGTGCCAGTCAGCATGAGCTTGGGCAGCCTTTGCGGCAGGAGATAGGCTTGGGTCGCCGGCGCACCTGAATGCGTCAGAAAGGACGTGATCCCGGAAACGATGCCCCAGAATGCGCCTGAGGCAACGCCAGCGTTCCGCGTCGCGACGGGGCTCGAGACGAACCATTGCCGCCAGACGGTCCAGAGCCCCGCGCATCCCGTGAATGCCAGCAGCAGCGGCTCGGACGCATTGGGCACGATCAGGGTGGCAATCACGAGCCCGAGAATCATGGCCGGCAAGAGGATCGCGAGGTTCCGACGGGAATAGTGCCGACGATAGAGCCATAGGGCGGCACAGTCGGCGACGATCAGTACCGGAAGGACAAGCGCTGCCGCCTGCACCGGGTTCATGACGAGTGCCAGAAACGGAACCGCGAGCGCGGCGGCGACGGGAAATCCGCCCTTGCCGATACCGATGATCAGCGCGGCTACGATGAGCCATGGCAGGAGTTCTGCCACCTCGTGCGCCCGTCAAGCCTCCAGCGAGCGGCGCAGGAGTTCCACGTGGTCAGCGATCTGGCTGTCCTTCTGCTTCAATTCCTCGATCCTGCGAACCCCGTGCATGATCGTGGTGTGGTCGCGCCCTCCAAACCGACGGCCGATCTCGGGCAGCGAGCGGGAAGTGAGCTGTTTCGAGAGATACATGGCGATCTGACGCGGGCGAGCGAAGGTGCGGACGCGCTTCGGACCTATCAGGTCCGAGAGGCGGATGTTGAAGTGCTCGCTGACCTTGCGCTGGATTTCCTCGACCGTGATCTTGCGATCCGACGCGCGCAGCACGTCCGACAGGCAGTCCTGCGTCAGTTCCATCGTGATCTCGCGACCGACCAGCGACGCAAATGCAAAGAGGCGCATCAAGGCTCCCTCAAGCACACGCACGTTGCTGGAGATTCGATGCGCTAGGAATTCTAGAACGCCTTCCTGCATCCCCAGGTTTGGGAACTGTTCGGAAAACTGCTCGACCTTTTGCTGGAGAATGCCAAGCCGAAGTTCGTAATTGGTAGGATGCACGTCCACAACAAGCCCCGACTGCAGTCGGCTCACGATCCGGTCATCTATCCCGTCGATGTCCGTGGGAGCACTGTCCGAGCTCACGATGATCTGTCGTTTCTGGTCAACCAGGGCGTTGAACGTGTGAAAGAACTCTTCCTGCGTCGCGTCCTTGCCAGCGATGAACTGGACATCGTCGATCATCAGGACGTCGACTGAACGAAAGAGCTGCTTGAACGCAATCATGTCCTTGTCGCGAAGGGCCTGGACAAACCTGTACATGAATTGCTCCGCCGAAAGGTACACGACGTGCAATCCGGACGATCGCTTGCGCAGTTCCCAGGCAATTGCCTGCATCAGGTGCGTCTTCCCCAGGCCAACGCCGCCGTAGAGAAAGAGCGGGTTGAACGTCGCGGCACCGCCCTTTGCCACCCTGCGGGCCGCCGCGTGCGCCAGTTCGTTCGGTTTGCCGACGACAAAGCTTTCGAACGTGAAGCGCGCATCGAGCGGTGCACCGGGCACTTCGCCGCCGACTTGCCCGGCCATGGCACTTGCCGACTTGTCCTTCGACTTGGCCGCGCGCTTCCGAGCCGGTTTCGCAGTCTCCAGGACCGCAAACTCGACACGTGTCACCTTGTTCCCGGACTTGGTCAATTCACGCAGGATGTGGTCCCCGAAATTCCGAAGCACCCAGTTGCCCATGAAGGTGGTCGGCACGTGGAACTTGGCGACGCCGCCTTCGATCCGCGCGAATTCAAGCGGTTCGATCCAATTCGTGTAATTGCTCTTGCCAACGGCTGATATCAGGTTCTGTCGTATCTCTTCCCAGGATTTCTTGGTCATAATCTGCCCGCAGCGTCCCTTGCTTCACGACTGGCGCCATGCCAGCCCCCGCGCCTTCCAGCCAAACTGGCGGCCCCGTTGTCCAGACGCGTCCACGTCACCCTCGAAACCCTCGGAAACGTTCAGGCAGGAAACTGAT
Source organism: Silicimonas sp. (assembly GCA_022819605.1). Classification (GTDB taxonomy): domain Bacteria; phylum Pseudomonadota; class Alphaproteobacteria; order Rhodobacterales; family Rhodobacteraceae; genus JAJEFO01. Next base: position 4,751 of record JAJEGW010000105.1, read on the forward strand.
CGGCCCTGTCGGGCATAGTGATCAGCAACCACTGTTGCGGCCTTCAATGACCGTACGCCTGATCGGCAGAGAAAGAGGAGGGGTCCGATCGCATCGGAGCCGACCGCTTCCTCGACCTCGTCGGCAAAAGCCGGGTTCACGGCCATGTCGGGATAGGATGACCACTCGATCAGGATCGGCGTCTTTCCCAATTCCCCTGTGTCAGGCGTGCCGACGAAATTCCATTCTGCACGGGTCCTGACATCGACAAGACGGGCTGACTCTTCCCTCTCCAGGATTTGCCAAGCTTCGTCAGGATCGACTTCCCCGACGCAGCTGCCCTGTCCCATCAAACCTTCCCCCCCCAAAGGACGACGTGAATCGCTCGTTACAAGCTAGACGGCAGAACGGGTAGCAATCAACCATCCTTTGCACTTGACTCCCGCAAACCCTAAGACATTTCCCGATTCTTTTTTTTCGAAGCTGCGATCAGCACGTGTTCAGGCAGCCGAGATGCAGTTCGGAACGCAGCGATTCGCCGAATCTCCCGGTCATTGGATGCCATGTCGCGCACGGCCAGCGCGCAAGGACCCAAGGGCGGCCGCGCACTTCGCGCAGGTTCGGGTCGCACCCGCTCAAGGCGACGCGTCCTTGGCCTGGGATGTCGATTTTGCTCTGTCCAATGCGGAGCCGCTCCGATAAACCCTGCGCAAATCTCAAGTAGGGAGCCCTGCGAATGAAGGTGCTTGTGCCTGTTAAGCGCGTGATCGACTACAACGTGAAGGTCCGGGTGAAGGCGGACGGCAGCGGCGTCGATCTTGCAAACGTCAAGATGTCGATGAACCCGTTCGACGAAATTGCCGTCGAGGAGGCGATCCGACTCAAGGAGGCCGGGAAGGCCGAAGAGATAATCGCGGTGTCCGTCGGCGTGCAGCAGGCCCAGGAAACGCTCCGAACCGCGCTTGCAATGGGAGCGGACCGGGCGATCCTGATCGTCGCAGCCGAAGACGTGCACACAGACATCGAGCCACTTGCCGTCGCGAAGCTCCTAGCGGGCGTGATCGAAGAGGAGCAGCCAGGCCTCGTCATCTGCGGCAAGCAGGCCATCGACAACGACATGAATGCAACCGGGCAGATGCTTGCAGCCCTGACCGGCTGGCCGCAGGCCACGTTTGCGTCCGAACTGAACATTGATGGCGACAGCGCGATGGTCACCCGCGAGGTCGACGGCGGACTGCAGATCATCAAGGTCGACTTGCCTGCCATCGTGACGGTGGATCTGCGAATGAACGAACCGCGCTACGCCTCGCTGCCGAACATCATGAGAGCGAAGAAGAAGCCCATGGACGAAAGGAAGCCCGCCGACTACGGCGTCGATGCAAGCCCGAGGCTCGAGATCGTCTCGACCACCGAGCCCGACGCGCGGAAGGCCGGCGAAATCGTGGGTTCGGTCGACGAACTCGTCACGAAACTCAAGGAAGCGGGAGCGATCTGATGGCAGTCCTTCTCCTGGCAGAAGTCACCGACGGTGAACTCAACCTCGATGCAACGGCGAAAGCCGTCGCCGCTGCACGTCCCTTGGGCGAAGTTACCGCTCTCTGCGCCGGCGCGGCCGCGTCGTCAGCTGGCGAGGCCGTCGCGAAGGTTGACGGTGTCTCCAAGGTTCTGGTCGCCGAGGATCCGGTTCTCGGGCACCGGATGGCCGAACCGACCGCGGCGCTGATCGTCTCTCTGTCTGGGGACTACAGCCACATCGTGGCTCCGGCCACGACCGATGCAAAGAACGTCCTTCCGCGCGTGGCGGCGCTCCTTGACGTCATGGTGATCCCGGACATTTCCGGAGTCGTCGACGCCGACACGTTCGAGCGACCGATCTATGCAGGCAACGCGATTCAGACGGTCCGTTCATGCGACGCGACCAAGGTCGTCTCGATACGGACCTCCACCTTTGACGCGGCGGGAGAAGGCGGCCCGGCTCCGATCGAGTCCATTGCCGCGGCCGGGAACCCCGGCATCTCCGAATGGGTCGAGGACAGGGGTGCCGCAAGCGACCGGCCCGAACTGACAAGTGCGGGAATTGTCGTCTCGGGCGGCCGGGGCGTTGGTTCGGAGGAGGACTTCGCGCTGATCGAGAAACTGGCCGACAAGCTTGGCGCGGCCGTCGGTGCATCGCGGGCGGCCGTCGATTCAGGATATGCCCCGAACGACTGGCAGGTTGGGCAAACCGGCAAGGTGGTTGCCCCTGACCTCTATGTTGCCGTCGGAATCTCGGGCGCGATCCAGCACCTGGCGGGCATGAAGGATTCGAAAGTCATCGTCGCCATCAACAAGGACGAGGAAGCTCCGATCTTCCAGGTTGCGGATTACGGCCTGGTTGCGGACCTGTTCACCGCCGTACCCGAACTCGTGGAAAAGCTCTGAACGAACACGCCTCGCAGAAGCCAGGATCCGTGCGATTCGAAGGCATGCAGCATGTGTTCGCAGGACCGCTGCCGGCCCCGATTCCACAATCGGAAAGTGCAATTTGTCCGAGCACAGGACAGTGCTTCATGCACCTCACGGGCTTGCGCAGGGTTCGTTCGTGCGCCTATGGTCTCGCGGACGCGGACAAGCTCTTGAGGTGCCAATGAACATCAGCAGCGTAGGCGTGGTCGGCGCGGGACAGATGGGCAACGGAATTGCCCACGTCTTTGCTCTGGCCGGATTCGATGTCGTCCTGAACGACATCGATCGCGGCGCGATTGAACGCGCGCTCCAGCTTGTCGAGACCAACCTCGCGCGCCAAGTCATCAGCGGCAGGATCACGAAGAAGGATGCCGAGGCGGCGCTCAAGCGCATCTCGACCACCATGACTCTTGCGGATCTCGGCGCAACCGACCTGATCATCGAGTCCGCCACGGAGCGCGAATCCGTGAAGGTCGCTATCTTCGAGGATCTTGTTCCGCATCTCGGACAAAACACGATCCTGACGTCGAACACATCTTCGATCTCGATCACCCGGCTGGCCAGCCGAACCGATCGCCCCGAGAGGTTCATGGGATTCCACTTCATGAACCCGGTGCCGGTCATGCAGCTCGTGGAGCTCATCCGCGGCATCGCCACTGACGACCAGACATATCAGACGTTGAAGAAGGTGGTCGAGCGGCTGGGGAAAACTTCCGCCACCGCGGAGGATTTCCCCGCCTTCATCGTGAACCGGATCCTGATGCCGATGATTAACGAGGCGGTCTACACGCTCTACGAGGGCGTGGGTTCCGTCGCCTCGATCGATTCTGCGATGAAGCTGGGAACCAACCACCCGATGGGGCCGTTGCAGCTCGCGGACTTCATCGGCCTGGACACCTGCCTTGCGATCATGAACGTGCTTCACGACGGCTTGGCAGACACAAAGTACCGGCCTTGCCCGCTACTGACAAAGTATGTCGAGGCCGGATGGCTTGGCAGAAAGACAGAGCGCGGATTCTACGACTACAGGGAAGACCCCCCGACACCGACGAGGTAGCACAGCCGCTACACTTCCTCCCCAAAGCCGCCGGCCACCAGGGCCTCGATCGCTTCGGCCAGCGCCTTCGCTTCCGCCCCCGTGGTCGCAACCGTTATCGAGGTCCCACGGGACGCTGCGAGCATCAGGAGGCCCATGATGCTGTCGCCGGTCCCGCTCATGCCGTCCTTCTACACCTTTGCCTCGGCATCGAATCCCGCAACGAGTTCGGCAAGTCTTGCGGAGGCGCGGGCATGAAGGCCCTTTTCGTTCACGATCGTCAGGATTCGCGTCACGGGAACATCCATGGCATGTCAGGCAGCGCCGCCGCCCTCGAAGCTGTCGATGTACTTGCGCCCCGCGGACAGGGCTGCCCTGGCCGCGTGATCCAGGGACACGTGCCTGAGCTTGGCGAGCTTGATCAGCATGGGAAGGTTTGCTCCGTAGAGAATCTTCCTGTTGGACGAATTGCAGGCCCTGAGCGAGAGGTTTGACGGAGAACCACCGAACATGTCCGTCACGACGATCACGCCGTCACCGGTATCCACGTCATCGGCAGCTGCGCAAATCTCGTTCTGCTTGGCCTCCCGGTCATGTTCCGGCTCGATCGGGATGGCGCACATGCCGTTCTGCTTGCCAACGACATGTTCGACTGCGGCCAGGTATTCCCGCGCCAGGCCTCCATGCGCCACTATCACTATGCCAATCACGCTTTCTTCTCCGCGGATGACCACAGACCCTGACCCAGTCGTTCCAGTTCCCGGTGGCGCGTGGACACCTGCCACCCTTCCCGTGCAAGGGCACTCGCGAGCCTTTCCGCAACGGCAACTGACCTGTGCCGTCCGCCGGTGCAGCCGAGCCCGATCGACAAGTATGTCTTGCCTTCCTCCTTGAATGCAGGAAGCAGGTCAAGGAGCATTGTCTCAAGCGCATGGAAGAAGCCGGAAAAGCGCGGGTCGCATCCTACAAACGTCGCCACGCGCTCGTCGCGCCCGTCGAGTTCGCGCAGGTCTTCCTGCCAGTGCGGGTTTGCGAGGAACCTCGTGTCAAAGATCATGTCTACGCCGCGCGGCAGTCCGCGCTTGTACGAGAAGCTCTCCACGGAAAGGGCCAGCATGCCGGAGCCGTCCCGTCCGAAACGCCGTTCGATCTCGGCCTTCAGGTCATGCGGCGTCATGTCGGAGGTGTCGATCAGATGATCCGCGCGCTCCCGAATCGGGATCAGGAGCTCCATCTCGCGATCGATGCCGATCTCGGGAGTTTCCGAGGGAGCAAGCGGATGTCGCCTACGTGTTTCGGAATACCGGCGCACGAGAACTTCGGAGCGGCAGTTAAGGAAAAGGAGCTCTGCTTCTATGTCGGCTTCCGACGCAATGCGGTCCAGTACTGCGACCACCCTGTCAACCGAGAAGTCTCGGTTGCGCACGTCAATTCCCAAGGCGAGAGGCGGCATCGAAGATGGCCCTTCAAACACCCGCGGCAGGAGAGACAGCGGCATGTTGTCGATGATTTCATAGCCTAGGTCCTCCAACGCGTGCGTAGCCTCCGTTCGTCCGGCCCCGGAGGCGCCGGTCACCAGAACAGCCCGCGTTCGCGCGCTGGATCCCGAATTGGCCGTCACTCCAATCCCCCTTTGAGAAGGACATACAGCATAGAGGCGAATGCCGGGGTCTCAACCCTTCGAATGAGGCGAACGCGTTCGCCGGAGATCGCGATTTCCAGCAGTTCGGGCAGGCGTCTCGTTTCGGCATGATCCATGTCGACGACGATGCGCAGCCAAGCCAGGGTTGCATCGCACCTCAATATGCCGATGCCCCTCGCCTCAATCTTGCCTTCGAGCGTCGTTGGAGCGGACATCAGCAGCCCCTCGGGCTTTCTGGTCAGAACGACCTGGTCGTCGGCAACGAGAGAGGCTCCGAGCGCCATCAGCTCTAGTGCAAGGCTGGACTTCCCGGCACCGACCTGGCCCGTGATCAAGAGCCCCGCCGAATTCAACGCAACAGCGGTGCCGTGCATGAGAGTGGACCTGTCTCCCATGCGCACGAGACCCGGCCTCAGAAAGGAAGCTGTCGCGAACGCAAGGTCCGGGCGCAATCGGGCGCACCAAGGCACGATGCAGGGCAAGCATTGAATCCCGACAGCAGACTCCAAGAATTGCTACTGCTTGGCTCTGTCCTGAGCATGAGGCGATCCTTTGGCTCTCCAGGACACTAGGCGTGCAGCGCATCGCGAACCGCTGCGCCGCACGCCTGACATATTCGTGGCTGTCTTCGAGTTGTTCAACAGCAATGTGATCCTGATGGACGCGGCCTAGTTGGCCGTCCCGTATCTCTGCCATGGCGAGCTTCACCTGCAACAGAGTCCGCGATGGCACTTCAACTGCACCAAGATGTTGGCGCTAACCCCGAAAAATCAATCGGTTGGTATCGCTAACTGAGCCAATCCGTCCTGTTCACGCAACCGGAATCGTGCCAATGAATCGGATATGAAGCGCGTCGGTCGCCCATTTCACCACGCATGCAGCCGAAGGATCTGAGTAAAATGAACCAAGGTCGCGTCAATCCGCGAATGACGCTTGAAGCGCACGGAATCAACGATCTGGGATCTGTCCACTACAACCTGATGGAGCCGGATCTGATCCAGCACGCGCTTTGCCGCGAAGAAGGAACGCTTGGCCAAGGCGGGACGTTGCTGGTCAACACGGGCAAGTACACCGGCCGATCTCCGCAGGACAAGCATATCGTGAAGACGTCATCGGTCGAGCAGAGCATCTGGTGGGAAAACACCCGCGCAATTTCGCCGGAGGGCTTCGCGCGTCTGCATGCCGACATGCTGGCAAACATGAAAGGTCGCGACTATTTCGTGCAGGACCTGTATGCAGGCGCCGACAACGCGCATCGGCTCGATGTCAGAATCGTGACCGAGCTTGCTTGGCATTCCCTCTTCATCCGGCACATGCTTCGGCGCCCCTACAGGGACGAGCTCGACAGTTTCTCACCGGAATTCACGGTCATCAACTGCCCGTCGTTCCGGGCCGACCCGAAACGGCATGACTGCCGGACCGAAACGGTCATCGCGATGGATCTCGAGCAGAAGATCGTTCTCATCGGCGGGACCGAATATGCAGGTGAAAACAAGAAGTCCGTGTTCTCCATTCTCAACTACATCCTGCCCGATAAGGGCGTGATGCCGATGCACTGCTCGGCCAGCCATGCTGTCGGAAACCAGATCGATTCAGCGGTGTTCTTCGGGCTTTCGGGCACGGGCAAGACTACTCTCTCGGCAGATCCGAGCCGCGTACTGATAGGTGACGACGAGCATGGATGGTCGGATCGGGGAATCTTCAATTTCGAAGGCGGCTGCTACGCCAAGACCATAAACCTGAACCGCGAGGCCGAGCCGGAAATCTATGACACGTGCTTCAAGTTCGGCACCGTCATCGAGAACATGGTCTTTGACCTCGAGACCAAGGAACTCGATTTCGGCGACGACAGCCTCACCGCCAACATGCGTTGCGCCTATCCGATGAACTACGTTCCCAACGCGTCGGAGTCCGCGCTAGGCGGCCACCCAAAGAACGTGGTCATGCTGACTTGCGACGCCTTCGGGATCCTTCCGCCGATCGCGCGCCTGACTCCTGCGCAGGCCATGTACCACTTCCTGTCGGGCTTCACGTCAAAGGTCGCTGGCACGGAGCGCGGGGTTACGGAGCCTGAGCCTACGTTTTCAACATGCTTTGGCGCACCGTTCATGCCAAGACGTCCTGAAACCTACGGAGCATTGCTGCGCGAAAGGATCGCCCGTCACGGCACAACCTGCTGGCTGGTCAATACAGGCTGGACAGGCGGAGCCTACGGAATCGGCTCACGCATGCCGATCATGGCGACCCGAGCGCTCCTGTCAGCCGTGCTTGATGGCTCGCTTGAACACTCGCAATTCCGCAAGGACGTGAACTTCGGCTTCGAGGTGCCCGTCAGCGTGACGGCAAGTGCCGTGCCTGACATCCTGCTGGATCCACGCCGGACCTGGGACGACGGTGCGGCCTACGACGCGCAAGCGAAGAAACTGATCGAGATGTTCGCAAAGAACTTTGAGCAGTACGAGGCTCATATCGACAGCGCCGTAAAGGCTGTCGCGATCAGCTGACACTGGCTTGAACTGGCAATGGCGTGCCAAGACCTTTGCCGTCTTTTCGAGAGCATTCGGCTTGGCAAGAAACTTGGCCGGGCGTCGCCAAGTCATGTTCCAACATCCTTGGGAGGTCCAAGTGAACCCAGACAGTCGAGCATGCAAAGTCGTCTTCAGCGCCGCAAATGCGCATCATGGCCCGCCAAAGTGCCTGCAATGCCTCTGACGAATTGCTGGTCCGGGAAGCAGCGGTTGCCTCCATTTCTAGAGTTCAGACCTTTTCGCGCGCAAGTGTCTGAAATCATTGAGCCCGCTTTCGCGAAAGGGCACTACATTTCGGCGCTCCCGGCGCCGCGGTCCGGGCCGGCCGGCCCGTCAGCTCGGCTTCTTCCGCTCCCGTCGCTCGTAGGCGAACGGCGCCGGGTTCCACTTCAGCCCCAGCGTGCGGTAGATTTTTCGCGCGTCGGACGACGCCGCGCTTGGCA
>JAJEGW010000219.1 GCA_022819605.1 Silicimonas sp.
TACGTCCTGAGCGCGATCGGCGGCGATCCCGACGCCGCGATCAGTCTTGAAGAGGTTCGGAAGAAGATGACGCCGGAGCAGATCGAGCACGCCCATGCGCTCGTGGACGACTATCGGGTCTGGCTCTACCCGTTCCGCTGACCTGCTTGGGGCAGGTTTCGCGCCCTGGGCATGGCCGTGCGCGGAAGTACAACCAAACGCGCCGTGAACCCGAAAGCCGGATCCCCGCGCGGAGTCCGGGTGCTGCCGCGTGCGGCTGCCGGAACGGACACGGTCAGGCGGCACGCCTGACGGGCTTGGCAAAGCGCTTGAGATCGCCGGACTCCGGGTTGCGGATCGGTTCCACCGAATACTGCGCGATATAGGCACGGCGCGGCATGTCAGTGCTGTTTGGGCCCGAGCGGTGGAGGGTTCTGCTCGAGAACGCGACCACCGTGCCCGCCGGGCAGACCATGGGCCGGCCGGGGTCGTCGCCGAAATAGCCGTTCAGTTCCTTCGAGTCCTCCTGCCACTCGTGCTCGTCGATGCCCGGATCCGTCTCCAGGTTGCGGGGGAGGAGGTAGACGCAGCCGTTCTCTTCCGTCGTGTCGTCAAGCGCGATCCAGACCGTGAGGTAGGGCTTGTGGTCGAAGCCGACATAGGCGGAGTCCTGGTGCCAGGCGAAACTCGCGCCTTTCCCCGCTCCCTTGACCACGAATTGCTCGTTGAACAGCACTGAATCGGTTCCGAGGCAGGGGCGCACGATCCGGTCGATCCTTTCCGAGGTGACGAATTCGTCCAGTTCCGGGAAATCCGCATGGCGATGCCGCAGGAACCGGCGCGCATCGCCGAGCCCGATGTTGTGCAGGCCCTTTCCGCCGTCCTGCGCCGGTTCCTCGAGCAACGTGTCGCAGACATCGCGAAGCATGCCGAGATCGCCGTCGGAGAGAGCATCGGCAAACACGAGATAGCCTTGGTGGTCAAAGGATTCGGACATTCTCGGGCCCCTGATTCTGGAAGTCCTCTTCCATGCAGCATAGCACAAGTGCCGCCCGCGCAATCATGGATTTGCCTGGCCGCGCAACAGATTCGTCCCGCCTGAGGGGATGCGCACCTTTACCTGGAACGAGGATCCGCGATGCCGCTCGGTACCCGGACTCGCGACTGGCTGTGCATCGCCGCGACGCTGTCGTTGCCGTGGCTTGGCAAAGGCGGTCGCCCCAGGGAGGGGCGACCGGGTTGTCTTGGTGGGAAACGCCTACTGCGTGTCCGTCATCCGGACCATGTCGATGTCGGCCTCGACATCGGCAACCGCGCCGACAAGCGCGTCATAGATGCGCGCTCCGCCGTCCACGTTGGACTTGAACCAGTCATAGACTGGCGCAGCGGCTTCCTTGAACATCGCCTTCTCTTCGGGCGTCGGCACGTAGATGTCACCGCCACCGGCCTGGAAGTCCTGGTAGGCCTGGATCGACTTGCGCTTGGGGCTTGCGAACGTGGCTTGCTGGAGCGCGTAGAACCCGTCGGAAACGACGTTGCGCAGGGCCGGGTCAAGCGACATGAACCTGTCATTGTTCATGAACCAAAGCGCGCCCATGTAGGCGTGGCCGTCAAGGGTGACATACTGCAGCCCGGCATCCGGGAACTTCATGTTCATGATGTCGGTGATGCCGTTCTTGGAACCCTCGACGACGCCGGTCTGGAACGACGTGAAGAGTTCTGGCCACGGAATTGGCGTCGGCGATGCGCCAAGCGCCTTTACGAGCTCCTGCGGCAGGTCGGCGACGACCGTGCGGATCTTCAGTCCCTCCATGTCGGAAGGCTGCATGACGCGCCGCTGGGTGTTGGCGAAGTTGCGCCAGCCGCCGGTGTTCCCGATCGTCATCAGCCGCACGGCGCCATCGGAACTCTCGGAGACCATGTCCTGCATCGTCCGCACGAAGGGAGAACCGTTCGCGAGCACTGCTTCCGCCACACGGTCGTCGGACATCAGGTAGGGCAGGTCGAGGACCTGCACGAACGGGAAGATGTTGGCCGTGCCGCCCGAGGTCTGGATCACGATGTCGATGTTGCCGTCGGCAATGCCGGCAAGGCATTCAGAACCGTTGGAGCAGAGCTGCGTGCCAATGAACAGCTCGACCTCTATGGCGCCGTTCGACGCCTGTTCGACGTAGTTCTTGAAGACCACGAGGCCGTCATAGTCCTCGTCGTTCTCGTTCGAGTTCGCTGTTGCCCTCAGCTTGATGGTCTCGGCGGAGACGGCTACCGCCGAGCCGAGGGAAAGTGCCGCGGCAAATGCGGCGATGGTCAGGTGTTTCAGCATATTCTTACCTCCTTGGGATGTGCTGACTATGATGTCATTGAACGACGCTGGTCAACCGTGGGACGATCACTGAACGAAGCCGGTCAACCGTGGGACCGTCATCGAGATCGCCGGGATGTACGTGATCAGGAAGATCACGACGATCTCAATGGCGAGGAAGGGCAGAATCGACCTCGCGATTGTCTCGACCCGTTCCCCGGAGACGGACGAGGCCACGAACAGGACAAGGCCCATTGGCGGTGTCGCGAGGCCGACCGTCAGGTTGACGCTCATGATGATCGCGAAGTGCACCGGATGCACGCCGAGGTCGACGAATACCGGGCCGAGGATGGGTCCGAGAATGATGATCGCCGGGCCCGCATCCAGAAACATGCCCACGACGAAGAGCAGCAGGTTGATCAGGAACAGCAGGATCAGCGGATTTTCGGAAAGGCTTAGGATGAAGTCGGCGAGGATCTGCGGC
>JAJEGW010000212.1 GCA_022819605.1 Silicimonas sp.
CATCGACAGCCACGTCGACGAATAGCAAAGCGGCGGAGGCGAATTGTGGGCGGGGCGGGCAGCATCGACGATTTCCCAGTCATTCCTCGTGAACAGCGCTCTCTGATCATCCGGCAAACGGCGTTCGGGATTGTTCAGGATTAGGCCTGGCCTGATTGGCGTGAAGGTCGCATCGATATGGATCGGGTACGGGTCTCCTGGAAAATTGGTCGCATGTACCCTGTGTTCCGGAAAGTGGCGCCGAATCCATTCGATTCCCTTTAGATTGGTCGTGAACCCGTGCTGAACAACGAGGTCCTTTCCGAATCGCAAGACATCTGCGGCGTCGAACAGCGGTTCCTCTTCCGTCGTCACGAAGTATCTTTCTGCGGTCCACTCCAGCCGGGTTTCAATGCTGATGTTTCCGGAAAGGTAGTCGGGGCGATAATCGCTGTCGGTCAGCCTCGGTTTTGGCGCAGCCTCATGCCGGAAGTTCCGGTCCTCCTCCCAGTACCTCGTCAACAGGGGACGGTAGCACAGGTATTCGAACCAGCGGCAACGATAGGACATCGTCGCTTCCAGGATTTCATTCCCGACCGTCAGCAGGACATCGCGGGGTGGCATGCATCCGAACCCACTGCCGGTTTCGAAGTCCGGAGTGACTACGGGTTGGGAAAAGTCTATCGGAGTCGGGCGGTCAACCCTGATACCGCGACCGCGTAGCAATTCTGCGAACGCATCAAGCAGTTCGTTGCCATGGTCGATCATGTCTTGGGGTCGTTTTCCCCATTGCCCCCTCATGTCGGAGTCCTCTGGGACCTTAGCTTCGAGGGCCGGTTCCGGCGGCGGAATATGACAGTCCGTCGCGTATCCGACTATGACGTGCTTGAGCGGATCCCATTCGTTCCAACTATTGACCTGCGTCCTTTCCGGTGACCATTTCACGGTTTTCTTCCTGTTTAGGCGACCTGCAAGGTCGCGGCCGTTTCCGACGATCGATTCGGCGGCGGTCGACGAACTTCGCAACCGCATGGCGAATCGCCAATCTGGCGAATTCGATCGTGAAACATTTGGCGACCGCTCCGGCTACAGTCAACAGCATCGGGCTTCGCACGTGACTGCAATCGGTGAGACGACCGAATCAGTCAGCGGGAGCAGGCCACGGGATCTGGATTACGCATTCGCGTATATCCCGGCGCTCGATGCGCCGCGCGCAGAGTGCAAGGAACCGCCATCCGATCTAGGAGTCGCGCGCGCTGCACTTGAGTGCCGCTGCCGTGAAGGCGGCCAGCGCAGGCCACGCGCCGCTGCCGACGTCAGCCGCGTACCAGGCGGTCTGGCTGATCTGCCATGGCGCGCCGAGATAGTGATGCTCGTCCATGAGCACGCAGGAGCGCGGCTCGACTTCCGACGCCACCGGCGCAACGGTCAGCCTCGCGAGGCCAATTGCCGCCCCGAATTCGCTTTCGGCCAGGAGACGTCACGGACGGCTAGAAGTGAGTGTTGGTCGGTTCAGGAATACCCATGCAGGAAGTGCCGGTCGCTCGCAGAAGAAAATTCGCTCCGCCCCCGGCTCACCACTTCCGTCGGAGTGTTCCATTTGCTCGGTATGAGCAGAATTCCTGCGGAGTGCCGCGCTCAATGATGCAACCGTCCTCCACGATCGCCATCCGGCCAACGGTCTTGAATGCTCCGTCGGAATCGTGGCTGCGGTGCAGTTCCGACACCGGCGTCGCGTGCGCCAGTCCCAATTCCGCTTCATGCCGAACCTCAGATTTCAATCCAGACCGATCCGTTTTCGATCTTTACGGGATAGGTTGCGAGATTGACGCAGGCGGGTGCGCGCTTGGCCTCCCCGGTGCGATAGTCGAAAGTCGCGTTGTGCTTCGGGCATTCGATCTCGTAGTCCATGACAAGTCCGTCCGCGAGATGGACTTGCTCGTGCGTGCAAAGCCCGTCTGTGCAGAAATACTCGTCATCGGGACTCCGATAGACGGCGAAGGTGCGGTCTCCGTGGTCAAATCGGACCAAGTCTTCGGCTTCGACATCGTTTGCGTCACAGGCACGCACCCAGTTGGGCATCACTTCATTCCGCTGCAATGACAGGTCGCTCGTAGGTCGGGGTGGCGCCAGCGCCTGCGGGCAACGGGCGCCGGATGTAGTGGTTTGGGTCGGCTTGCTGGCGCATCACGGCGGGAACCATTTCGCGGTAGCAGGCCAAGAGCGACCCGTAGGCGGGAGGGCAGTCCGCCTTGATCTCTTCGTGCAGTGCCGGAAGATTGTAGAACGGCACCATCGGGTACATGTGATGCTCGATGTGGTAGTTCATGTTGGAATAGATGAAGCGGAAGAACGGATTCAGATAGAAAGTGCGGGAATTCATGCGGTGGTCGGGGACGTCCTCGGCTAGGCCCGCATGCTGCGTAGTTGCCAGGATGTGGTGCAGCCAAGAGCCGTAAAAGGTGGGCAGGCCAATCAGGAAGAGCGGCAGCCAGCTCTGCATGGTGACGGCCGCAAGCCCGACCAAGGCGAGCACCATCAGTTGTGCCCGAGATGCCGCGAAGGTCCTTGACCATTCACTCTCAGGCAGAAAGCTCTTCTCTGCGTCCGTCAAGTTTCCAAAGGCGATGCGGACCATTTTCCCCAGCTCCTTGGTGATGGCAGGAATGTACAGCAGATTCAGCACCCAGTTTCGGATCGACGGCGGACGCGGGAAGGCAATCTCCGGATCGCGACCGACGATGACGGTTTCCGAGTGATGCCGCGTGTGGCTCCAGCGCCAGAGATGCGGGTTTCTAAGCGACATGAACGACGCGAGATGATAGAACGCGTCGTTCAGCCAGCGCGTCTTGAACGGTGTGCCATGTCCGGTTTCATGCCAGCGGGAATCCGCGCCGGAGCCATAGAAGACGCCGTAGACCAGAGCCACCGGCCAAGCCCAAGCCGTTCCCCAGACCGCGACCAGCAGCGCACCCGTCGCAACGACAAGGCCCAGCCATGTTCCGTAGTTGGTGAGCGCCAGCCGATCCGAGCGCTTCATGAGCTCCTTGATTCTCTTGCGCGGGGCGGGAGACGCGTACCACTCGGCGCTGCCAAAACCGGAGGCTTTGGCGTTCGGTCCGGTGAGCGAATAGTCGCGGCAGGCATCATTGGGCATCGTAAGTTCCCCCATAAGGGACTACGGCTTTCATTGCCGCGATAATGCTATCCAATCAACTCCTGCATTGATAGATTTTATCAAACCTATCAAGACCTATCGATTCCTTGAAAGGAGCAATCAGATGGGCGAGCGACGCGTCACGATGGCCGATGTAGCCAATGCGGCCGGTGTTGGAATTGCAACCGTTGATCGCGTGTTGAACGGGCGCGCCAAGGTGCGCCGAGAAACTGCCGAGAGCGTTCTGGAGGCTGCGTCTCGGATCGGCTACCATGCGAAAGGGCTGATAGCGGACCGCGTCGCCGGTGCGCACCCCTTTTGCAGACTCGGGTTCATTTTGCAGAAGGAGAGCAAGGCGTTTTACCGGACGCTTGGCCGCGCAATCGAAGCTGCTGCCGGGGACAGGGCTGACACTCGGGTTTCTACCGACGTGTCATTCGTGGATGCGCTGTCTCCGGATGATCTTTCAAGTCGGATCGGCGACATGGCGGGAAGGGTCGATGCGCTCGGCGTAGTTTCGATTGACCACCCGAGCGTGACGTCTGCGATTGACTCCGCCACAGAGGCGGGATGCCACGTCTTTTCAATGCTCAGCCCGCTGAGCGCCGCCTCTGTCAAGGGCTACATCGGCATTGATGGCCGAAAGGCGGGCCGCACTGCCGGATGGCTGATGCGCCGGTATCTCTCGGAAGGAGAGGTGGGCATCCTTGTCGGCTCGCATCGCTATCTGGGCCACGAAGCGCTTGAAGTCGGCTTCCGGAGTTACATGCGCGAGCAAGCCCCTGACGTCCTGTTGAAGGAATCCCTTGTTTACCTAGACGATGCAGCAGTCGCTTATGAGGCGGCTTCGGAGCTCTTGCGGCGCGCGCCTGATCTGAGCGGGCTGTACCAGTGCGGTGGCGGGGTGAGAGGTGTCCTCAAGGCGTTGCAGAGTGGCGGGCGTGCCGGGCGGATCGTCTACATTTGTCACGAGATCAATGCGGCATCGGAAAGCGCCTTGCTGGACGGAACAATCGCGGCTGCAATTGCCACGCCGATTGAAAGCGTTGCGTCAAGAACCATTGACGCGATGTTGCTTGCTGTTCAGGGCAAGCAGCAGAAGCCAATCGGGGCGCTGGATTTTAGCATAGTCACGCCCGAAAACGTGTAGCGTCTTCATCGCGACCCAATAGCGCTTGATGAGGAAAGGGACATCCCGACGATGTTCTCGCGGGTCACAACGCTGATCGGCAATGGAAGCAAAGTCGTGGGCCGGTTCTCGAGGTGAGCGATCATGGCGTCTGTCGCCGATGCTGCAACATCGCGCATATTGAGGTGGAGCACGATGTCCATTGTTTCGTCGAGAAGGTAGGATTGTGTCCGCTCTGTCAGGTTGTGTCCGATAAAGACAAGCTCGTCCGCAACATCGACTTCACGCAATGCACGCGCGATGCCTTCGCTGCCGCCTCCCACGTTGTAAATTCCCACGAGATCTGGATGAAGGTCTAGGGCCTCCCGAACAACCCTGTAGATTTCAGAGGCATCGTCGTGGCCGTTGATGGCGATCGCATTGTCGATATTGGGAAAGCCGCTGCGCAAGGCGGCGCGAAACCCCATTTCGCGATCCTCGTGGATGCGATAGAGTTGACCGCCCGTGACAATGGCTACGCTCCCTGTTTGCTGGGCCAGCCGTCCCATGAGAAAGCCGGCGGTCCGCCCGGCTGCGCGATTGTCGGCGCCTGCAGTGCCAATCAAGTGCCGGTTGGCAAGACCCGACAAAAGGCCGAGTGTCGGGATGCCCAAACTGTGAAGATAGTCCACAGCGTTATGCACGCGCGGATCTTCCAGGGCCTGGAATGCCACTGCATCAAGGCCATGCCCCGCACAGGCGCGGAGCTTTCGGGCCAGGAGGGCAGGCTCCATTTTCTTTGTGAAGACACACTCGATCGTTGCATGACGCAGCGCGCCGAATTCCTGAAAGCACTGGCCCAGGAATTCGGTGGGCGCCCCCGCGAGTTCAGGCAGAAGCACCTTCAGGCGCCACGGTTTCTTGCTCGGCCCGGCCGGGATCCCTTGTTCGATGGCGGCCTTTGCCTGTTCGACACGCTGGCGGGTCTCTTCACGGACTCCTTGTCGCGCATTCAGCACCCTGTCTACGGTAGCGGTGCCAACGCCTGCCCTTCTGGCGATTTCCACGACAGTGGCGCGCTTGGTAGGAACTTTGTCACCTCTCATGATCCCAGTTCACATCAGAGAACATCAAAGTCAATGCGTGATCCGCCAATTTGATGCGATCTAGGCATCAATACGCATCAGTTGATGGTTTCCACTTGCCCTGAGGAACGCCCTTGTGAATTCGTGTCGCCACTCGAGACGAGGCATTGGCCAATAGAAATTCGGGGACATCCCGGATATCTTGGCCATGCCTTCGTCGACACATGGAGGATCACATGACGACAATGACAAAATACCTTGTTGGCGCAGCCGTTCTTGCGCTGACCGCAATTCCGGCAACGGCGCAGGATCACAAGCTGCGCATCCAGACCCACTTCGGTGCTGAATCCACGCCCGGGCAATTGATCCAGCGTTTCATTGACGAAGTGCAGACCATGACCGGCGGCGCGGTCGACATCCAGATGCACTACTCGTCCGAAGTCGTCGCCCAGAACGAGGTGATGAGCGCGGCAAGCCAGGGAATTCTTGACTGCGACATGGGCGGGATCACCGGCAACGTCGGCAAGGACGCGGGCTGGATGCTCGCCGGCGACATC
>JAJEGW010000068.1 GCA_022819605.1 Silicimonas sp.
CGTCGCCCTCGGCAGGCGTCAGGTCGAAGTCGAAATCCGCGTCGAGGACGGTCATGCGCCAGACGTTAGCGCATGCGCGAAATTGTTACCAGCGAAAAATGCGCCCGACGGCTGCCATCACTCTAGGACCGAACGCTTACAATCATCTGGCCATGCACCCCGCCCACAAGGCTTGGCGCGATGTAGTCCCAGCATGCCAAAATGGAAATCAGCGTGAAGGTGGTGACAATGCCAACCCGAGCCTGGGGCGCAACGACGCGAAGGGCCGTTTCAACGGCACCGACGCCAAGGTCATTGGATGCCTCGAGCGTTTTTTTGTCGATGGCTTCCATGGCACTGTAGGTCAGCAGGACCCCGATCGGCAAATAGATCGAGGTCACGGTCACCAAAATAGCAAAATAACCGAAGAACAAAAACTCAAGCGGTCCCGAAATCAGTCCCAATGACATTAGCGCGACATTCACCAGCCCGTTTGTCCCGAGGATCGTGCCCCAAGCAAAGACCCGCACAAGGTAAGACGCAATCGCGGTGGCAAGCACAATTACCATTGCGACGGAAGCCGCCCTGACGCCCATGCGAAATCGCATTCCGTAGGCGGTGACAAAAGAAAGAAAAGTCACGACAGCCGCCGTGCCAAACCCGATGAGCAAAGTATTCTGCTGCAGCAGAATGGCAGAAGACGACCTGAACACGCCAAGATAGTGCTCAAGCGTATACCCTTCGTCCATCCCCAGGTAAGAAGTGTTGCGGAACGAATAGGTCAGCAACAGGATGATCGGCGCCAATAGACCGACAACCATCAAAGCCGCATATGGCAACGTCTGCATCGCCGTCGTGCGGCGGTTGTTCATGCTCTTTCCTTCACGTGAAGCTGAGCTCGTTGGGTAAGCTTCACAGGTCGCCGAATTCCGGCAACCCGCGAAGCTGTTTTTCAAAGAAAGCTGGCCTTGTAGGCGGACCACATCTCGATCATTTCCGGAAGGCTGACATAGTCGCCTTTTTCCAGCGGCGTGGCACCCAGCGGCGGCGACGCCTTGACAAGATCAGCAATCGGCATGCGCAAAGCCTCCGGCAAACCGTCAAGGCTTTCATCGTTGCTCGGGTTGGCATAGGACATGCCAGCCATGGCGCTGAGCCCTTCCGGCGTTGTGAAATTGTTGATCCAACTAATCCCTTTTGCGTGGTCGCCGTCCTGCAAGATACCCCATGCATCGACGAAACTGATTGACCCGACGAAGTTGAACTTCATGCTGGGACTTTCAGTGAAGAAGGACGCAAAGGTCTGGAAGGCCACAGCAATATCGCTACGGGCGAACAGGTTTGGCTCGTCACCAAAAACAAAAATGGTTTTCACCTGAGAGCGCAGTTCTTCCAAGAAAGCCATGACCTGCTCCATGGACTCATGCGTTACCAGCTCCGGACGTTCCGGAGAGGAAAGGCCAAGCGCCAGAGCATAGGCAGGCAGGAGTACGGCGTTGTCAACCAGGCCAACCTTTCCAGTGTATTCCGGTTTAAGAAGATCCCTGATATCCTTGGGTTCGCTAACCAGATCGGAATTCCAACCCATTTGCCCGGGTACAACTGCATAAGGTACTCCCCAAACGCTACCGTCTTCCTTGGTGTAGAGTGCGCGAAGTGTAGGATCGAGATCACCGTAGTTTTCCAGAAGGTCCGGATCGATCGGGGCAAACCTGTCGATTTTGTATAGCGGGTCCAGCACGGTCAACGACATGGTCGCCACATCGAAGGAGCCACGAGGGCGCAGTTTCGGTGGCAGTTCGGTGTCTGCTTGAACATAGGACCAGCTGGCTTGGACCTTGCCCGCATTGTGCACGTCATCCGCCTGATAGAACTGATACCCCAGCACGTTGATTTCGCCTTCGGCCGAGGCAACGTCTGCGCCAGACGCAGCACGGGCCCGATGCGCAACAGGCAACTGAGCAGCCGCCACGGCAGCGAGAGCAACGCCACTGCGCATCAATCCACGCCGAGTCAGCTTGATCGTCGATTTCGTTTTCATTGCACCAACTCCATTATGCAATATATATTTTTGATTATTGCACACCCATGGGCTTTTGTCTAGCCTCAATCGGCAAGTGGGTGCACGGCGAAATTGTGACGCATCGGCAAGGCGGTCTAGAGTGGCTGGCCTTTCGCACTCCTGCCTCGTGTATCAGTTCCACCAATTGCCACGCGAGATCTCCCGGCCGACATTCCTGCCTCATGAACGCAAGTCATGCGGACATCGATGAATTGAAACGCTGCAGAGACAATTCCCAGGCCAAGTCCGCCAACCTCGGCGACCTGCGGCCCGGCAGGCTGCACGTGAAACACCGCAAGTGCGGTTGCCTGCCAAACCGGAAACTCGCCCCGCCGCGTACAATCTCGCTTACTACAACTGGTCTCCGGTTACCTCCACCGAAACAGTACTGCCACCAGCAACGGGACACAAAAGCGCCGACACTTGGGGCATTTCGAACTCAAAGAAATACCGAGCCGCCGCCAGTTTCCCCTGATAAAAGTTGCGCTCATCCGAAACGTCTGACTTCTCCAGCGCTGCGGTCGCAACACGGGACTGCCATAGCCACAGCCACGCAATCACGATATGCCCGAAAGCGAACAGCAAATTGGTCGCGTTCATCAGGGCGGCTTCGGTTTTTCCAGCATCCTGAAGGGCGGCCATCTCGGCAATGACATCGGTCGCCTGATCCAGGACGGTCCGAAGAGCGTCGGCGGCGCTGGAGGTCTGCGGCAGCTGTTCATGCGCGGCAATCTCACACCGGATACTGTCCAGAAGCATGTGAAACGGATTCCCGCCCGCCATGCGCACCTTGCGCCCAAGGAAATCCTGCGCCTGTACCCAAGTGGTACCTTCATGGATTGGGTTAAGGCGGTTGTCGCGATAGAGCTTTTCAACAATGAAATCGCGGGTATAGCCATAGCCGCCATGCACCTGCATCGCCAACTTGTTGGCTTCCAGGCAGTATTCGGCGGGCCAGGACTTGATGATCGGTGTCAGCACGTCAAGGATCTGTTCTTTGGTCTCGCGCTGCTCCTGGTCTTCTTGCGTAGCGGCTTCGTCGATCAGAAACGCACCAAACAGGCACAGTGCGAGTCCGCCTTCGACATATGATTTTTGCTGCAGCAACATGCGCTTGACGTCAGGATGATTGATGATCGGCACCGGTGCTGAGCCAGGCTCGGCCCCGAGAGGGCGACCTTGAACCCGTTCCTTCGCATAACGCAATGCTTCGCCGTAACCTGCGTACCCTGCCATAGTTGACCCGGTACCAACACCAACACGTGCCTCGTTCATCATGTGGAACATGTAGGCCAGGCCCATGTGCGGCTTTCCGACCAGATAGGCGATGCAATTTCCGCTTTCGCCAAAGTTCAGAGCACAATTCGACGTCGCACGATAGCCGAGTTTATGATTGAGCCCGACTACGCGCACATCATTCCTTTCCCCCAGCGAGCCATCATCCCTAACGTGCCACTTGGGCACGATGAACAGCGACAGCCCCCGTGCACCGGCCGGCGCATCGGGCAGTTTCGCCAACACAAGGTGAATAATGTTCTCTGAAATGTCTTGATCGGCACCGGAAATCCACATCTTGTTTCCGCGCAGCCGATAGCTGCCGTCGCCATGTGGAACAGCCGAGGACTTGATGTCGCCAAGAGACGAACCAACGTCCGGCTCGGACAGGCACATGGTGCCAAAGAACCGCCCTTCGAGCATCGAAGCCATGTATTTGGCCTGTTGCTCTTTGCTTGCGTGGGCCTTTAGCATGTTGGCTGCGGCCCGGGTGAGCATTGCGTAGGCAACGGTTGCGGGGTCTGCGCCTTTCACCAACCCGAGACAGGCTTGGGTCACCACCATTGGCAATTGCATCCCGCCATCCTCAAAATCGCCCGACGCAGCGATGAACCCGGCCTCGACAACGGCGTTCACCCCAGCCTTGGCCGTTGGCGAAACCTTGACCTGATCGCCTTCCAGATAAGGCTCCTCGGCATCGGCCTTACGGGCATTTGGAAACAGGATGTCCCTTGAAATGCTGAATGCCAGATCCAGGGCGCTATCAAGTGATTGCCGATCATGATCAGCAAACCTCTCGCGCATCAACAAATCCTCGGCCCCCAGCACTTCGTAGAGCAGGAAATCGACATCCCGGCGGTTTGCAACTGACCAGTTCATAGTGGCGCCCTCGCTTTACAGAACTTCGAACAGCCCGGCCAAGCCTTGGCCACCACCAACGCACATGGTCACGACCACACGTTTCGCACCCCGACGGCGACCTTCGATCAGCGCGTGCCCGGTCATACGAGCGCCACTCATGCCGAACGGATGTCCGATAGAAATTGCACCGCCATTCACGTTCAGGCATTCCTGCGGAATACCGAGCTTGTCGCGGCAATACAGAACCTGCACGGCGAAGGCTTCGTTGAGTTCCCACAAGTCGATGTTCTTGACCTTCAAATTGTTTCGCTCCAGCAGGCGGGGAATGGCGAATACTGGACCGACTCCCATTTCATCCGGGCGACATCCGCCCGAGGCAAAACCACGGAACACGCCCAGCGGCTCGATGCCCAGCTTCTCGGCATGGCCCCGCTCCATGATCACGCAGGCAGAGGCGCCATCGGACAACTGCGACGCGTTGCCGGCAGTGACGAACTCACCGTCGCCACGGACCGGGGCCAGCCTCGCCAAACCGTCCATACTGGTGTCCGGGCGATTACCCTCATCCCTGGCAAGGCAGACCGTATCCAGGGATGTTTCTCCGGTTTCCTTGTCCGTGATCAGCTTCTGGGTTTCCAGCGGCACGATCTCGTCATCGAATTTGCCCGCCTCTTGCGCGGCGGCGGTGCGGCGTTGGCTTTCGACACTATAGGCGTCCTGCGCTTCACGGCTGATGCCATAACGCTTGGCCAAGATGTCGGCGGTTTCGATCATCGGCATGTGCAATTCAGGCACATGTTCTTCAAGCCAAGGTTCCATTTTGTTGCTCTGGTTGGCCGAACGTCCCGAAAGGCTGACGGATTCGACGCCGCCGGCAGCGATGACCGGAACACCATCGACAATGACCCGTTGCGCCGCATGGGCGACGGCGTTCAGCCCCGAACCGCAAAAGCGGCTAACGACATTGCCCGAGACGTCGACAGGCAGGCCTGCCCGCAACGCCGCCTGGCGCCCAATGTTGAACCCGGTCGCTCCTTCGGGATAGCCGCAACCGGCGATCACGTCCTCGATGGCTTTCAATTCGACGCCTGCGCGCGCTACGGCGTGTTTCAGCACGTGCCCCAACATCGTCGCCCCATGGGTGATGTTGAACGCCCCACGGAACGCTTTGCCAATCGGAGTCCTGGCGGTGGATACGATAACGGCTTCACGCATTAGGCAGCCTCTTCCGTTCATAATCTGCGAATGTCATGTTGTGGGCGACCAGATCGACGAGTAGCTGTGCAGGCTCCCAATAGTCATTAGTTTCCCCAAATTTACGGATTTTCTTTAGAACGGTGTCCAGCCCTTGATTTTCCGCCCAGAACATCGGGCCACCCCGGTACGCCGGGAAACCGTAGGCGTAGATCCAGGCAACGTCGATATCGCTGGCGCGCACTGCCTTACCTTCCTGCAGGACCTTGACGCATTCATTGAAAGCCATCAGGAACATACGTTCGATGATTTCTTCCTTGGGAATGTCACGGCGGACCACACCCGCATCACGGGCGCTGTCCAGAATGACCTGTTCGACAATGGGATCCGGTATTGGGGTGCGGGCGCCATTTTCATATCGGTAATACCCGGCCCCGGTACGCTGACCGAACCGACCGAGATCACACAAGCGGTCGTCGATCTCGCAGTAACGGCCATTGGGATTGCGAAGTTCCCGGAACTGGTTGCGGATGCGCCAGTTGACTTCCAGTCCTGACAGGTCCTTCACAGTGAACGGACCCATCGGCATGCCGAAATCGGTGATGACCTTGTCCAGATCTTGCGGCAGGCTGCCTTCTTCGAGCAGGAACTGTGCCTCGCGGATGTAGCCGGCAAGAGTGCGGTTGGCGATAAATCCGTGACAGACACCAGCCACCACAATCTTCTTCCCGAGGCGGCCGCCCAGCCGGATCACGGTATTCAAGGCCGCAGGTGATGCGGTGTCGGTGCGCACGATCTCCAAGAGCTTCATGATGTTGGCCGGGGCAAAGAAGTGCATGCCCAGCACAAAACCTTCGCGCTCCGGGACGACGGCGGCGATTTCATTCAGGTCCAAGTAGGATGAATTCGAGGCCAGAATCGCATCCGGTTTACAGTGTTTGTCTAACTCTCCGAAGACGGACTTTTTGACTTCCATGTCCTCGAACACCGCTTCGATGACGACATCCACATCGGACAAGGCGCCGTAGTCCGAAACCGATTGGACAAGCGCGGTCCGCTCTGCGGCTGTGTCGGGCGAGATGCGCCCTTTCTTGACATCCGCTTCGACGGTCTTGGCAATCAGTCCCTTGGCGCGATCCAGCGCCTCTTCGTTGGTGTCCAGCAGTTTCACCGGGATGCCCTTATTGGCTAACGTTATGGCAATGCCGGTCCCCATCGTGCCCGACCCGATTACTGCGGCAGTCTTGATCGGATATTCCGGTGTGTCTTTGTCGATCCCGGGCGGTTTTTTCGCCGTGCGTTCCGCCATGAACACGTAGCGCATGGCCTTGCCCTCATCCGAGGCCACACAGTCCTCGAAAATTTTCCGTTCTGCTTTGACAGCCTCGTCAAAGGGCAGTTTTGTCGCATTTTCCAAGGCCTGCACACACTTCAAAGGTGCCTGTGCGCCGCGTGCGCGTTTTGCCAGCATTGCAGCGGCCGCTGCGAAGACTCCCGGATCAGGCTGGTCAAGCTCAACATTCCGTGCAAGCGGCAGCCTTCCAGTTAGTGCAGCATCTCGTGCGAATGCTGCCACCGCATCAAGATCGTCACTGCCGTTGACAAGGGCGTCTACAAGACCAAGTTCTGCCGCTTTAGTTCCTGAAATCGGTTCGCCACCTGTGATCATGTCCAGCGCAGCATCCATTCCTGCAAGGCGGGGCAGCCGTTGTGTACCACCGGCACCGGGAGGCATGCCGAGATGCACTTCAGGCTGCCCCAGCAATGCGGTCCTATCGGCCACCCGGTAGTGGCACACCATGGCCAGCTCCAATCCACCACCCAGCGCCTTTTTCCCAATGAACGCGAAGATGGGCTTGGTGCTGCCTTCGATCAGCGGGTAGAGATCCCGCATGTTCATTTCACCCTCAGGCCAAGGCTGACCCAGGGTATTGATGTCCGCTCCGGCAACCACGCCACCTTGTCCCATCAAGACAATCGCTTTGGCCGAAGGGTCTTTCAATGCCGCACCGAGGGCAGAAAATACCGCTGATGGAACACCGGGGCTCATTGCGTTCACCGGCGGATTGGTGATCGTGACTATCGCTATGTCGTCGAAGTACAGAGTTTCCACTAGTTTTTTCATCTCCAGATCCGCTTTCCTATGGCTTGTCAGCTGCGCCAAAACGCTTGCGCAATTCGGTCTTGGCCACTTTGCCGGTGGAGGTCTGAGGCAGTTCGTCCACGAATTCGATCCGGTCCGGGACCTTCCATTTTTGATCAAGGCTCTGCTCCATGAGATCCTTGATCTCGCAGTCCTGGGCCTCCACCCCGTCTTGCAATCGCACGACCAGCAAGGGGCGCTCGATCCATTTCGGATCGGGCACGGCGATGGCGGCGGCTTCGGCTACAGCGGGGTGTTGAAGTGCGGCGTTTTCCAGCTCGAGCGAACTGATCCATTCGCCACCGGACTTAATCAGGTCCTTGATGCGGTCAACGATTTCCATGCGCCCGTGCCGGTCGATGGTCGCCACGTCGCCAGTCCGCATCCAACCGTCGTCGGTGAAACGGCCTTCACTGATCGAGTCATCGCCAAAGTAGCGCGCTGCCACCCAATTGCCGCGGACCAGCAATTCGCCAGTGCTTTCTCCGTTATTCGGTACCGTGTTGCCGGCTTCGTCGATCAGCTTCATCTCAATCCCGAAAACAACCCGGTTCTTGCGCCGCGCCGCCCAATATTGCTCGGAGTCGTCCTTGGGCTCTCCGATGACCTTGTTGCCGGCCGCACCAGTCGGGGACACCTCAGTCATGCCCCAACCAGAGATGAACTCGACCCCGAACTGCTCGCCGAACTGCCGGATCATGGCGCGCGGAGCGGGAGCACCGCCGCAGGCAACTGCCTGCAACGTGGAAAAGCCGCCACCCTGTTCTTCCACATGCTCCAGGATGCGAGCCCAGAGAGTCGGAACACCAAAGGCCAGGGTCACTCCTTCGGCTTCGATCAGCTCGTAACAGGAAACCGCATCCAGTTTCGGCCCCGGAAGCACAAGCTTGCTGCCGACCATCGGACACAGGAACGGATGCCCCCAGGCGGTCACGTGGAACATGGATGCCAGCGGCATTACACAACTCTCGTAGCGTTGCGGCTTCACCCCACTGGCAAGGTTTGCCATGGCATGCAGAACTACTGACCTATGGCTGTACATCACACCTTTGGGCGCGGATGTGGTTCCGGATGTGAAGACCAGGAACGCTGCCGCATTTTCATCAAAATTCGGCCATTTGAACGTGTCGTCGAACCCTGAAATCAGCGCATCATAGGTCGGTTCACCACCTTGTTCCCCGGCTTTGGCAAGCACGATGACGCGCTTGACTGTCTGTAATTCCTGACGAATACCCTCAATCAAGTCGACAAACCCGGGATCGACAAACAGGATCCGGTCTTCCGCCTGATTGATCACGTCGATGACCTGCTGCCGCGAAAACCTCGGGTTCACCTTATGACAGATCGCCCCGATCCCGGTGATTCCATAAAACAGCTCAAAGTGCCGGGTGTTACTCCAGGCGACTGTACCAACACGGTCCCCTGCGCGGATTCCCATTGCCTGCAACGTGTTAGCGAGTTGAGCGACCCTTCTATACGCTAAGGAATACGGCAATCGCTCAATCTCCCCGTCATAGCCACGGGACACGACCTCTCGATCCGGAAATGCAAATGACGCGTGTTTAAGAATGGAGATGGTGCTCAGTTGTTGCACCATCATGAGTCCTGACTGGACACGAGAGGGTTCGGCCATAACTTTCATCCACCATTTTTTAAAATTAAATTTTGCATACTATTGGGCACTGGTCAAACACAAGCATTCGGCCGTGTGGGGACAGTGATCCGTCCTGGCGACACTTCAGCCATGGCACCATCGGCGCCGATGACCCGCAAACCAGCGTGCCATCATTTCTCACATGGACCTGTTCAGGCAAGACGTGCGGGCTCGCGCTGAATACGGGCCGGAACGCCCTGCTCGTGACTACCGACTTCTGCGTGCCGATGGAGCGGGCCGCAGCATCCATGTTTGGAGTCAAGCGTGGATCCGTACTTTTCGGCGGTTTTTTTGGCGTTCCCGATCCGGGTTTCCACATCCCCGTACGACAGGTCGGCGTTCAGCCGGGCGGCGAGCAGGGAGGCCGCGGTGCTCAGCGCGGTCTCCCGGACCACTCGCTCCAGGACCTCGAAGTCGATCCCGTCCGCAGAAGCGGCGATCACCCGGTCGACGTCGGCCGCGACCTCCGTCCCGATCGCGGTCGCGAAGGCCCAGCTTTTTCCGGCTCCGAAGCCGGCTTCGCCCTGCGCCTAGACTCGGCCAGGGACTCGCTGACCGCCACGAAAGCCGACACCACTCTCTGCACGCAGGCCCAGAACCGGACCGCCAAGGCGCTGATTTCATGGAGATCGCTCTCCAGAGAAGTTCAAATCCGCGGACTTGCTCTTGAGAACGGGGCTGAACTGCCCCTATGCCGCCCCGGACCGGGAGCACAGAAGGTCTCGAATTTCTGTCAGTCTTGGCCCGACTTCGGATTCGATGATCTCACGCGTCAGGGTGGACGACAGGCCGCCACAGTTGATGGTAAAGACCTCCGGCGATCCGGGCACGGTCAGCGGAACGGCAACCGCATTGACGTCTGGGCTCCACTCACCATACACCGCACAAAATCCCCGCTCGGTGACTTGTTGGCGGGCATCCTCGATCTTGCCGATCAGATCGTCGGTGCGCTCCGGTTCAGCCTCGCTTATCTGACCGAGGATTGCGGCTCTCTCTTCCTTTGATATCGCGCTCAGATAGGCCCTGCCATGCGAGGTGGTCGCGATTGGCACGACGGCCCCTGTATCCAGCCTAAGCCCAACGGCACTGGGTCCCTTGATACAAAACAAATAGACCATTTCCAGGTTTCTGCGGGCGGTGATTGAAACAGAGGCGCGGGCGAAATCTGCAACTTCTTCTATTTCCGGTCGGATATTGGCTATGAACCCGCGTTCTCGAAGATAGGGCGCCGCCAGTGAAATCACGCCCGGCCCCAGAGAGTAGGCCGCTGTCTTCTCATTATAGCGCAAATATCCCATTTTCATCAGCGTGAATGTGTATCGTGTAAGGGTCGGCTTCGTCTGCCCCGTGATCTCGGATAACTCTGAATTGCTGAGTTCCTGCTGATCTCCGGAAAACACCGAAAGGATTTCCATGCCACGAGCGAGAGCAACCACGAACTGACCATCATCTTGGCGGCTGCGCTTGTCGATTCCTGTGGGTGAGCCGGCAGTTGTCGATTCTGACATCGCTCTCTTTCGCACTGCGGTCTCCGGTTTCTGTCACTTGGAAAAGGGCGCGCGCGCCTGCAGTCAGACTATTTTCAAAATGTTGTTTTGACAAGCCGTCGATGCTCTCCTTTGACTAGATTGGGATGGGATGAATTTGAAATTTCTTGGAATTACAAGGGTTTTCAATTCCCGTCCGCAGCGCTGAGTTCGCTGAACAAAAGCTCGATGGCAATGATTGAGCTCCCAGATTCCAAGTGTTGGCCCGGGTTTCTGAAGTCTGGGCAGACGAAACGGATTGACAACATCGGCATTGATAAATCAGAATTGCAAAAAATAATTTCGAAAAAGGGGCGCCATGTTCCAGACAGCCGTACTCAACAACACTCTGCTCTCGGCAGAGTCCATTGAAAGCCGCGAACAAGAAGAGGTGGAGCTTGCCCTTGTTGGTGTTCCCTTTGATCTCGGCACGTCTATGCGTACGGGCAGCCGGCTGGGGCCGACAGCCGTGCGAGCGATTTCGGGAGCGATCCGCCCCTATAACAGGGCACTCGGCTTTTCGCCGTTCGATCTCGCCTCGATTGCGGATTTCGGCGATATCGACACCGGCGCCTTTGATAAGACCAAGGGAATGCAAGCGATCGAATCCGCTGTGCGCAGTCTGGTCAAGCAAGGCATCGCGCCCGTTTCGGTTGGTGGAGATCACAGCATCGCGCTGCCGTTGCTGCGCGCAGTGCGCAAAGACCAGCCAATGGCACTCGTGACCTTTGACGCCCATCACGACACCTATGATGACCTAGGCGGCGACAAGTACTGTTACGCGACACCGTTCCGCCGGGCAGTCGAAGAAGGTCTGATTGACCCCGTGGCGACGGTAATGGTGGGATTGCGTAACTGTACAAACGGGCCAGGGGATTACACATGGGCGCTGGAAGCCGGTATTCGCCTGATCAGCATCGAAGAGATCGACGCAAACTGCGCGGGGTGGGTTTCAGAGCAAGTCGCCGAACGTGTCCGGGATCTGCCAACTTATGTCAGCTTTGACATTGACGGGCTTGATGCGTCGCTCTGTCCGGGTACCGGCTTTCCCGAGCCGAATGGTTTGACAATGCGTGAGGCCACCGCGATCATTCGGGGTTTGCACGGGCAGCACATCATCGGGGCCGACCTTTGTGAAGTGAACCCGACATGTGATGTGGCCAACCTGACCGCACTCAATGCCGCGCATCTACTGTTCGAACTGACGTGCTTGGTAGCCTCCAGCGTGGCGGCACAGCGCAAGACGGGAGAGGTGCCGTGACTCAGGACCTCGACGCCCGCATTCAGAGGCTGGAAGACATCGAAGCCATTCGCAGGCTCAAGTATGACTACTGCCTGGCCTGCGACGATGGCTATGCCCCCGCACGCATTGCTGCGTTGTTCGTGGAAGACGGCATTTGGGACGGCGGCGCAATTGGTATGAACATCGGGCGCGAGGCCATTGCAAAGTTCTTTTCTGAAGCCTCTGATCTTATCCCTTTTGCACTCCACTACGTGACCAACCCGATCATTGATGTCGACGGCGATTCCGCCACCGGAAAATGGCTGCTGTGGGAGCCCGTTATCTACAAGTCCACCGGTGCCAATTGGATGGCCGCTGCCTATCACGACACCTATAGGCGCATTGGCGAACAGTGGTTCTTTGAACATGTACGGGTGAAGCTTGAAATGCTGTCCCCCTATGACAAGGGCTTTGCCGAGGCCCGGTTCGGCTACGCCGCCGATTAGGATCCTACGTTTCATCAAGGCCCCACTCTACCAAGGAATGTGACATGGCTTCGAATGCAGAAAACTATAATTTGATTGGCGCCTCGATGCTGGAAGGCAACTGGGCGGCTTTGGCAGACATTCTGCATCCGGATATGGTTGCCTATACCGTCTCGGCGGAAAACTCGCCTCTGGCCGGAACCAAGCATGGCGCCGAAGCTTTCATCGACTATATCAAGTTGTCGCATGAAACATCTTCATACAGCATGTGGGAAGCTCTTGATTTCTTCGAGGATGGGGACACGTTGGTTGTCCTGGGTCGTGAACGGTTCCGTATTCATGACACCGGCCGTGAAATGGAAACTGCCTTTGCCCATGTAACCAAGTGGGTTGATGGCAAGCTGATCATGTGGCGCGATGTATTCGACTCGGCGTCGCACCGAGACGTCTGGACAAAATCCAAGGATTTCCCGGCTCCGGATCTGCCCAACAATATCGCGCGTTACAAGGAACTTATGCGGTGTTTTTCCGCGCATGACATCGAAGGAGTGATGTCTCTTGTTGATGCCGGCGTGGTGTCCGAAAACCGTGCGCCATACAATTCGGGTATCTCGGCAAACCGGCACGGGATCAAGGAGTTCATGCATTACATCTCAACCAGCGAGTCGACCGCGACCTACGATTTCCTGACCTCTCACGACTGGCTTGAAAGCGGCGACAAGGTCGTAGCCTTGGGGCGAGAAAGATTCACCATCAAATCCACCGGGATGCACATGGAAACTCCGTTTGTCCATGAAAGCCACTGGAAAGACGGCAAGCTGATCTTCTGGCGCGAATACTACGATACTGCACGACTGGAAGACGTCTGGATCCCCTACAAACCTGAAGCCGAGTTCACATAGTGCCGCGATGGTAGAGCCATACGCATCCATTGCCGATCTAGCGCAAAAGCTTTGCGCCGGTGATGCCACAGCGGTTCAGGCGGCACAGGCGCAGCTTGACCGAATTGCCCGCCTTGATGGCACCTTGAACAGCTTTGCCGAAGTCTTTGCCGAAGAGGCTCTGGCCGAGGCCGCATCTGTCGATGCTGCACGCAAGGAGGGCCAGCCCCTGGGGCCAATTGCCGGTGTGCCGGTTGCGATCAAGGATCTGTGTCAGATCAAGGATAAGGTAATGGGCGTCGGTTCCCCACATGTCTTTCGCGAGGTGTCGAAAAAGGACGCCACAGTCGTGGCACGTCTCAGGCAGGCTGAGGCGGTGATCCTGGGGCGTTTGCAAATGACCGAAGGTGCTTTTGGTCAGCACCATCCCGACGTGGCTGCCCCGAGGAACCCTTGGGGCGAAGAATTGTGGAGCGGCGCATCCTCCAGTGGCTCGGGCGTGGCGGTGGCGTCGGGCTTGTGTTTTGGGGCCATCGGCACCGACACCGGCGGCTCGATCCGGTTCCCTAGTGGTGCCAACGGGATCTCTGGCCTCAAGCCTACCGCGGGTCGGGTCTCCGTGGGGGGCGTGTTTCCCTTGGCTCCTTCCCTGGATACGGTGGGCACGATGGCGCGGTCGGTTGACGATGTCGCGGTCCTCTACGCGGCCATTGCCGGCCCCGATTCTGCTGATCCTCTTTGCCTTCCACAGCTCTCGGATCCCGTGGAATGCGCTAAATCTACCGACTTGTCCGGCATCGTGATCGGCTTTGATCCAGCCTATTTGCGTGCAGGAACGTGCAAATGGGTTGTGGATGCCAATCTGGCGGCGCTGGATCGTTTGAGCGAGCTCAACGCGGTGATCACGGAAGTGCAAATTCCCGACCCGGAGCGCCTGACCGAACTATGGTATCCGGTGACTGCCGTCGAAGCCGTCCTGTCCCACGATGCACATACAACGGAGGCAGAGTGCGGAAGCTATGGCCCATATTTTTCATCCCTACTGGAGTTTGGCCGCGCGGTACCGGCAGCGGATGTCGTCAACGCCGAACGTGAGCGTCGGATCTTTCAGATTGGGTTCAACTCACTGTTCGCCGATATCGACTGTTTCTTGTGCCCATCTGTGTTTCGTGCCGGCATTCAGCACGATTTTCTCAGCTCCGAGGAAACACCTGCCGAGGATATCCAAAGCCTGCTGCGCTTTACCGTGCCATTCAACTTTTCAGGCAACCCTTGCCTGACACTGCCCTGTGGTTTCACGGACGAAGACCACCCCATCAGTCTGCAACTCATTGGCCCGCCGCTTGCTGAAGCCGTTCTACTTCACATCGGTTGCGCGCTGGAAAGCGTGCTTGGCGCTGCAAACCGACACCCTGAACTCTGAGGAAATGCAATGCAAATATTCGGTCAGTCCGAACTGCTGAACCGGAGAGAAAATGAATGCCTGCCGATCAATGCCGCCCCGTCCAACCTCTTGTTGCGCACGCTGACCGGCTCGGATGAGCGCTTCCTAGACGGAGACGCTTTGCCAATTGCCTGGCATTGGATGCATTTTGTGCCGGCCACCAAAACGTCGGACCTCTTTGAGGATGGCCGCGGCGCCCCCAATGAACTGGTGCCACATATGGACGGGTATAGCCGCATGTGGGCCGGGGGTGCCTTTGAGATCTACACGCCCCTTAGAATTGGGGAAAACGTTGAACGCAAGAGCCGCCTCGTGGATGTCGCCGAGAAATCCGGACAATCGGGCAGGCTCGTACTTGTGACCGTTCAGCATGACTTTTCCGTCGACGAATCCCTATGCCTGCGGGAAACCCAGAATGTTGTCTTCCGCGCTGCGGGTGGAAATCTGAATGCAAGCGCCGGTAAGAAAAACGATATCGCGCCTGTCTGGATCAAGGAGATCGTACCCAACGAAGTGCTGCTGATGCGATATTCTGCACTGACCTTCAATGCGCACCGAATCCACTATGACAAACCCTATACGACTCAGGTTGAAGGTTATCCGGACTTGTTGGTGCAGGGTCCGCTGACCTGCACGCTGATTCTGGAACTTCTGCGCGAAAATGCAGATTACCAGAACCTGGGACACTTCAAGTATCGCGCAATCCGACCGGCTTTCGTCAACAAGCCCCTGAAAGTCTGTGCCGCCCCCGATGCGACAGGCAAGAAGCTTCGCCTGTGGGCCGAAGATCAGGTTGGATACATGATCATGGAGGCAAGCGCCTCATTCAAAGGAGAGCAGCGATGAGCGGTGAAAGCTACCCGGAAATCCGCGAAGAAGTGCGCAAGATGTGTGCGAATTTCTCTCCAGAATACTGGCGCGATTTGGATCGCCGCGATGAGTACCCGCTGGATTTCGTCACAACATTGACCCGCGAAGGGTATCTCTCCGCGCTAATCCCCGAAGAATACGGCGGCTCGGGTTTGCCCTTGTCTGCTGCGACCGTCATCATGGAAGAAATCCAAGTCGCGGGCTGTAACAGTGCTGCCTGCCATGCACAGATGTATATCATGGGAGCACTTTTGCGGCACGGCAACGAAGAGCAGAAACGGAAGTACCTGCCAGAGATCGCTTCAGGTGCGCTGCGTTTGCAGGCCTTTGGCGTGACCGAGCCGACATCAGGCACCGACACCACCTCGATCAAGACGTTTGCCCGTCGTGAAGGCGGAAAATACATCGTCAACGGGCAAAAGGTCTGGACATCGCGGGCCGAGTATTCGGATCTGATGCTGTTGCTGGCGCGGACAACGCCGCACGATCAGGTGGAAAAGCGCACCGACGGTCTGTCGGTCTTCATCCTCGACATGCGTGAAGCCAGAACCAATGGCATGTCGATTTCGCCGATCAAGACAATGATGAATCATTCAACCACCGAAGTGTTTTTCGAAGATGTTGAAATCCCTGCCGAGAACCTCATCGGCGAAGAGGGTAAAGGGTTCCGCTACATCCTCTCGGGCATGAATGCAGAACGTATTCTGATTGGATCGGAATGTATCGGGGATGCCAAATGGTTCATCGAAAAGGCAAGAAACTATGCCAATGAGCGCATCGTTTTCGGCCGTCCCATCGGTCAGAATCAGGGCGTTCAGTTTCCCATCGCCAAGGCATATGCGTCTATGCGAGCTGCGGAACTCATGGTTCGGGATGCTACGCAAAAATATGAAAATTGTGAAAATTGCGGTGCCGAGGCCAATATGGCCAAGATGCTGGCCGCCGATGCCTCCTGGGAAGCGGCGAATGTCTGCCTGCAGACCCATGGCGGCTTTGGATTTGCAGAAGAATATGATGTAGAGCGAAAGTTCCGCGAAACACGTCTATATCAGGTTGCGCCGATTTCAACCAATCTGATCCTGTCTTTCCTTGCGGAACATGTTCTTGATCTCCCACGATCATTCTGACGGGCAAAATGATCATGGACTCCGGCCTCTACGCATGAATGGAAAGGGTACCAACACATTTCATGTAAGGGTGCACGTTAAGCGCGACGCTCTAGTACAGCGGTGACGTGTGACATCTTGCCAACGTTGTCTCTGGCTGCGGCCGCGGTCATGTGGGCAAGCTCGGAGCGGGAGGTCAACTGGTCCATCTCACCGAGTTTGTACGCGTCGAGGATCGCATTCAGGTACTTGTCAAGAACATGATGATCCTTCTCGAGAAGGTTCAAGACCATCTGCTTCTCCATCGGGACGCAGGTCTACGGGATGGGGTAGCGCGGAGCACAACCAAAGCAATTTGCACTGCGGCATTTTTTTGGCGACGGCCACCGGTTGGCCTGACACCCAGAGTGGTGTCGATCCCGTTAGAGGGCGAAATGACACTCCAAGCATTTTTTTCGCCTCTCGTCGCATTCACAGGCGATTTGTCCGCCCGTTTTATGCTGAGCGCTGGGAGAATGCACAACTTTTTGGTTTGTCCGTGCCGTCTTAGGGCGTCAGGAACGGTATTCTGGCTGATTCCGAGATCCCGGGCGATCCAGCGGCAACTTCGTCCCTCGCGACGGCCCGAACGCCCCTTGGTGCAATTTTGTATGATTTCGGCCGCTGTCCTGGTTGGCGGCCGAACTGCCGCCAAAGGTGAACTGGAGCCGCAAAATATCGGCAACGTCGGTTCGCCCCCGACAATGCGGCAAGCCTCAACGGAGCGGACGGAAACCAGGAGGCAAGGCCAAGTCCAAAAAGTAGTGGCGTGCGAAGAGAGTGGCCGTGATGTCCACAAGCAATGCACGGGTTCAATCTCAAGCTGAATGGAAAAAGCTCTTCAACTTCCCCAAGACATCTGTGAGACTTCGGGCAACGGTAGCAAGGGCATAGAGGGTGGAGACGTCAAATGTCGAGGCGCCCTTTGCCCGTGCGATTCTTGCAGAGCGCCAGTTCGTGTGGCGCGTGACGAAATCAAGGAAAGAGCCCAACTTGCGGATGCTCCGCAAGAAATGAGTGTCGGCTTTCCTAATTTTCGCTAGTGCTTGGAAGCCTTTCCGACGCCGAACACCTGACATATCGCATCTGATCGCTCGATGGCATCGAGCAAAAAACTTGCAAGGCCTGCACGCGACACGGAAGAACCGTCTGGCGGCAGCCTGTCTACTTCAGCGCGGTAATTGGTGTCTTCAACATTCGTCAGGAACCCGCATCGAGCGACAGTCCAGTCAAGGCCCGCGTCCTTCAGGGATTGCTCCATCTCTCGTGCACTTCGAACGGTGTGCCGAACTATCAATGGAAGTATCCTTTCAAGCAATGTGCGCGATGGGAAAAGCAAGGCCGTGGAACTCACGAGAACTCGCTTCAGGCCGGTTTCCCTGCTCGCCTGAACGATCGCGGATGCAGACCTCGGATAGACGGAAGTGGATGCCTTGGTCGGTCTGCTCCCGCCAAGCGTCGAAACTACCGCATCCCTTCCGCGAAATACATCGACAAGGAATTTCGGATCGGTTGGATCACCAACCATGACCGTCAGCGCTGCCTGATGAATATCAGGGCGTTTGCCTTCAGACCGAACCGTTGCCGCAACTTCATGACCCCGATCCAAGGCCAGTTGCGCGACAAGTTTTCCAGTTTGGCCATTTCCGCCAAGGACTGCGATTCTCATGTGTTGTTCCTCAAGACCATTTGTCCAGCTTGCCTGTACCGCTTTGCGACGTCGAGGACGGTATTCTTGCTGATCCGAGGTCACGAGCGATCCAGCGGTAGCTTCGTCCCTCGCTGACGGCCTTAATGACCTTAGGTGCGAGCTTGTCCGATTTTGGCCGCTGTCCTGGCTGGCAGTCGAGCTTCTTTCCCCGCGCCTTCGCTGCGGCCAACCCCGAATTCACTCACTGGCTGATCAGGTCGCGCCCGAATTGAGTGATCCCCGCCAGCATTTTGGCCTTAATCCGGCCGTGTGGCGTTTCGAGTTCGAAGGTCGTGCTATTCATTGCGACGCCCGACCACGGTGAACGAGGCCCCGTTCATTCTGGACGGCCTGCTCATGAATGAGGCTGACCGACGGATCAGGGAGCAATATGCCGACACGTAGAGCACCGCCTGTCTCGTGCACGAGACAGGCGGTGCTCTCTACAGGTTGACCTAAACGGATCGAAGCTGCACATATGGGCATCCCAAAGAACACACAGCGAACAAATCGCGGTGTTCGTGACTCCTATGGGACGGGATCTTCCCGGATTTCCAAGGGACCTTGAACGGCCTTGCCGGGCTCTCCAGCCTTGGCCTTGTAGACGGTTCCGCGCGAGATCCCCATCTCGCGTGCAATCCTGGTCGGTGACTGCCCTTCGGAAATTCTGGTCCTGATTTCTTCCATGTCGATCGTCGGAGGCCGTCCGCGATAGGCACCCCTCCGCCTCGCCGCGGCGATTCCTTCGGCCTGCCGCTCGCGGCGCAGGTTGGTCTCGAATTCGGCAAAGACGCCAAGCATGTCGAAAAACGCCTTGCCGGCAGCGGTCGAGGTATCCACGGGCTGCTCGGTCGCGGCGATGTTGGCGCCCCTCTCCCGGAGCTTCGCGACAATGACCTGAAGATCCTTCATTGAGCGCGCCAGACGGTCGATGCGCGTGACCACCAATGTCTCGCCCGGATGGATGAAGTCGAGGATAATCCCGAGTTCGGGTCGGTTCTCGATGGTGCCGCCGCTGCCGGTCTCGGTCCGGATCACGGTGCAGCCCGCGGCCTCGAGCGCCGCGATCTGGACATCCAGGTTCTGGTCCGAGGTCGAGACCCTGGCATAGCCTATGCGGGCCGTCGAAGTGTTCACTTTGGGCATGCCTCTGGCGTTTGGTGTTCATTATGTCGGAATCGACCCCGAGTGAACACCTGAAAAGCGGTGATCGGGTGTTCATCCAGTCCGTCATCAAGGGTATGCCCAAAATGACGCTCATGCAGCCTCCCGCTCGAAGTCAATGCGCTTGTCGAGATCCAGCTCGAAGCGGTCGTAGGGATTGATGTATCAGAAAGGCTCAATCGGACATATGCGCCTCCCGCAGGCAGAGACGCCCGATCCCAGATCAGCGAAGGGTCGGGTTCGTCGGCATAAAGGAACGCGAAGTCCCACGGAGATTCGCGCAAGTGCTGAACACGTTGCAGCATTCCCCGAATTGGCTCCCCCTGTTTTGGACGGTGCACTATGCGGCTGATTTCAGGGGGGAGGATTCCAAGGGCGTCTCGGAGCCTTGCAACAGGCACACGTCAAAAGAGAGCCGATCTGATCCGCGAAAGAACCGGCGCTGGTCTAAGCGCCGCTGCTGCGTGTGGACAAAAAGGCGGCCGCAAGGCTGTCATCACCGCTAAAAACTGGCACGGGCGAAAATGCTGATCAAAAAAGGTCTGACGGTTCGCGAAGCAGCGGCCCGCATCAAGGTTGGAAAGACCGCTCTTTATGAAGCGATCAAGTCAGACAACTCGCAAGGCAGCCAAGGCTGATTATCTTCTCGGAACCGCAGGGAAACTCCAGATCTGTCAATTCCTGTGGGACCCCACGTACCTTTATGCCGATAGACCCAAACCTCAGCGGAGCAGACGGAAACTACGAGGCAGGGCCAAGTCGAAAAAGTAGCGGCCTGCGAAGAGAATGGCCATGATGTCCACAAGCACTGCACGGGTTCAATCTCAAGCTGAATGGAATGAGCTTTTCATCTTCCCCAAAGTAGCTGCGAGACTTCGGGCAACGGTACCAAGGGCATAGAGGGTGGAGACGTCAAATATCGGGGTGCCTTATGGGGTCGATTCCGGTAGAGGACGAAATGACACTCTAAGCGTTTGGGTTCAGCGCTCTGGGCCACCTGTATTCTCCTGTAAGGTGAATGTGTTCCCAGCCAAGGGCGAGATGTGCCTGGGAAGGTTCTCCGGGATCTCGATGCCTGCACGCTCTCGTTCCATGATCGCGCGTCCGACCTGATCAGCGAGCGCGTGAAATCAGGGCTGGCCGCTGCGAAGGCGAGGAGCAAGAAACTCGGT
>JAJEGW010000178.1 GCA_022819605.1 Silicimonas sp.
GTCCTTGAAGCTGCGAAAGGACAGGCGGCACCTCTCGCCCGCCTTGCGTTTCCCGATGATCGCGTCGCGGGACCTGAACGCCGCGTTGACCGCCTCGTCGCAGTCGGCGGAGCGAAAGGTTCCGCCGCGCTCCTGGACCTCCGAGCGCACGAAGTCGCGGATCGTGGCGCGCAGGGCGGTCTGCTTGAGATCCGGGTCCCTCGGGTCCACGAGGCCATCATCGACCTCCCGGAAGCAGGCGACGGCGAGGTTGTAGGCGCGGCGCTGCTGGCGGACCAGTTCGTGCAGCAGTTCCGGGTCCTTCGGGTAGGCCCTGATCCTTCTTGTGCCTTTGACCAGAGCGCTTGCCAAGATGGGAGTTGCAGAAGGAAGCGACAAGCGCAACGAGGCGGCGGACGTCGAACCGGCCGGCAGGATCGTCCTCTTCCAGAAGCTCGACGCTTCCTCCCGGAAGTTTGACGACGCGTCCGACGGACGGCCAGCCTCGCCTCGTGACACGGTCCGGTGCGGCAGCCACCACATGGACTGCCTCTCCGCGCAATGCTCGTTCCAGTACGGCGACAGGGCCTCGTCGCCCGAAATCGACTCCGGATCCACCGTCACGGACAGCACGCCCGTCCGAAGGCCGTCGAAGCGGCGTTCGCCCTCGGGCGACGGGCAAGGACCGCCGCCTCGCGCTGCTGTAACGACAACAGAGGACGGTCCCGGGTCCGACAGTAACCCGGGCCCTGCAAAGCCCTCCGGGCATCCGCTCATGTCGTTCATGGCGTCCTCCTTGCATCCGGTGCGGCATGGATTGCGTCGTGGCCTTCACGCGTCCCGACAGACGCGTCGTTGCCTCCCACGTGACGGAGCCTACGCGATGTTCCCGGATTGTTCAAGCCTGAATGTTGCGTTGGTTGCTCGTTCATGCGGCAGGCAGTGAGGGCAGCATTGCCCCTCTCTGGCACCCCCAGAATCGAGCACGGACGACCTGAAGCATACGGACTGTCGATAGCGCCCCCGGTGTCAAAGCAACGCCACTCGTGAAACCCAGCGATCTTGACGGCAACGAACTCCGGAGGAGCCGAAACGCGCCGGACGTGATCACGGCTTCTTGAGGCAGTCAGCCGCGTTGAAGACGGCATGCGCTGTCGAAGAAACGCAATTCACGCACAAAATCGCCCTTCCGATGTCGAATTCAAGCGATCGCGGGAATTCAGGACGTACGAAAAGTGGCGACAAATGCGCATGTTGATTTCTTTTGCGGCCCTGCTCCTGTCAGTCCTGCTGCTGCAGCTCGGATCGGGGGGACTCGCGCCTCTTGACGCCATCTCCGGCATTCAGCTCGATTTCACGCGTTCCGAGATCGGGCTCCTGGGTTCCGCACACTTTTTCGGATTCTTCATCGGCTGCATTTGGGCGCCGCGAATCCTGAGCAATGTCGGACACTCGCGAACCTTCGCGGCCTTCACCGCCGCGGGCACGATCGGCACCCTCAGCCACATGCTGATCGTTGACGCGACGGCCTGGATGGTCATGCGAGTGCTTTCGGGGATTTGCATCGCGGGCTGCTACACTGTCGTGGAAAGCTGGCTTCAGGCGAAGGTCACCAACACAACAAGGGGTCGGGCCATCGGTGTATACCGTGTCGTCGACATCAGCGGGGCGCTGGCCGCCCAATTGATGATCTCGGTTCTCGAGCCTGCCAGTTACGTTTCGTACAACATCCTTGCGCTCATTTGCTGCGCCGCGCTTGTGCCTCTCGTCCTGACCCGCATCGAGCAGCCCGTAGTACCGAAGGCCCGGCGTCTCCGGCCCGGGCTCGCATGGGAACGTTCGCCGCTTGCGGTCGCCGGCGTCGTGTCGGCCGGCCTGACAGCCGCCGCATTCCGAATGGTCGGACCGATCTACGGGGTTGAAGTCGGGCTCTCGAACGACGAGATCGCGCTGTTTCTCGCGGCATTTGTTCTTGGCGGGGCGCTGAGCCAGTATCCGGTGGGCTGGGCGGCCGACCGCTATGACCGTCGCATCGTGCTGATCGCGCTTTCAGCGCTGGCAATTCTCTCCTGCGCCGTGATGGTCACGTTTACCGCAAACGGCACAGGTTCCGCATTTGCTGCTGCAGGACTGTTCGGCATGATCACGTTTCCCATATATTCCGTTGCCACAGCGCATGCCCACGACTTCGCGAGCCAGGACGAACGAGTGGACATCTCGGCGGCATTCATCTTCTACTATGCCGTGGGCGCCATTGCTTCGCCATGGCTGGTGGCATCCCTGATCGACAGGTTCGGCTCCTCTGCCATGTTCGCGTTCGTGGCGTTGGCACATGTGGTCCTGATCGCGTTCAGCCTCGTCCGAATGCAAAGCCGCAGCGCAGAGACCCGCACTCGCTACGTCTACGCGCCAAGAACCTCGTTCGTCATCGGGCGGCTTCTGGGACGGATTCGCGAAGGAAAGGACAGATGAGGCCACCGATGATTCGCGGGCATTGGCCTCCTGTTCGAGGGGTTTCGCGCCTTTGCGGCAAGCACGAATTTCACGCGGTGCGGATCACCTTGGCAAATGCCTCGTAAATGACGGAATTTGCGGCCAAGACGTCGCCGGTCACCATGGGATCGGTGTTCGCGACGATTCCGTCCAAGAACCCTCCCGCCTCGCGCACGAGCAAAATTCCAGCCGCGACGTCCCAAGGACGAAGTTCTCGTTCCCAGAATCCCTCGTATCGTCCTGCCGCAACGTATGCCAGTCCGAGCGCCGCAGCTCCGAACTGCCGCACACCGGCGGTCATTGGCAGGATTCGGGACAGTTCCCGCAGCATATCAGGGAGGTGAGCCCGGTCTGCAAACGGAAGGCCGGTCTCAAATACTGACTCGATCATCCTGTTTCGGTTGCTGACGCGCAGGCGCTGCGAGTTCAGCCAGGCCCCCTGGCCTTTCTCGGCGACGAACATTTCATCCTTTGCAGGATCGAAAATCACAGCCGCGATGACCTCGCCCTTGTGCTCCAGCGCGATGGAAATCGCCCAGTGGGGCATTCCGTGCAGGAAGTTCGTGGTGCCGTCGAGCGGGTCGACGATCCAATGCCGCGTCGGATCCTTGCCCTTTTCCTCACCGCTTTCTTCGCCAATCCAGCCATAGTTCGGACGGGCCTCTCTAAGCACCTCGCGAATGATGCCCTCTGCGGCTATGTCCGCACGGCTGACGAAATCGCCCGCGCCCTTCGATGACACCTGGAGATTCTCAACTTCGCGAAAGTCCTTCGCCAGGCTCCTTCCGGCACGTCGAGCCGCCTTGACCATGACGTTGAGATTGGCGCTTCCCTGCATGCGGTGCCTTTAGGCAGATTGCGCAGGCCCATCAACCGGAAAGCGAGAGCACCCGCATATTCGAGAACACGTCATTTCGCTCCTTTTGCATGACGCGAACGCACCTCGGCATTGCCTTCCGTTCTCGGCACCAAGAAGGGAAGTTCCAGCCGGATCCTTCCACGCACTTGAACAAGGCCCGGACTGACTCCAGTCCAGATCACGGCGCTGACTCGCCACCTCGGCAAACCTGACTGCGAGCAGCAAGTCGCTAGAGCGTGTCCGGTCTAGTTGGAGCCAAATCCGGCACTCCTGAGATTGTTCGCACATCCCTGCAATTCGATGTCGTCGAGAACTTCGCCGACGGCACGCCAGAGCGCCTCCCAAGACCGGGCGGCTGCATTCCAGAGCCGGTGCTTGATCTTGGCGAATGCCTGTTCGATCGGGTTCAGGTCCGGACTGTACGGCGGCAGGATGAGCAAGTGCGCACGGGCCGCACGGATCGCCCGAGGACGTTCGGATTTTTGTGACAGGCGAGGCTGCGAGCGCCGGTGGGTCAGGGGTGTGGGTCGACCCCGTACGGCTGACTGATGGTTAGTCATGTATATGACGCCCAAATGCATCTCTCCCTTCGG
Organism: Silicimonas sp.; assembly: GCA_022819605.1. GTDB lineage: Bacteria > Pseudomonadota > Alphaproteobacteria > Rhodobacterales > Rhodobacteraceae > JAJEFO01. The sequence goes on from JAJEGW010000178.1 coordinate 3,925, forward strand.
AGCTGCCCTCGACAGTTTCAGGCAATGGCACCCGGCGCGTCCGTGCGCCGAGTGCCACTTCCGATCCAGACTGCTGAAGCCGAGCGCAGACGTACTGGCACCCGGCTCCAGGAAGCGCTCAACGGCCCGAGGGAAACTTGGCGATGTTGCCAGCAAGCCACGGGTTTGAAGCCAAGTGATCCTGGCAGACCAGAATTCGGTTGCAAATCAAAATGTTTGTATATACATACTGTATACACGTTACTGGAGTGGAAGCATTGTGCTTCGCTTCTATTAAAAATTGGGCATGGAGAGCGTTACGATGAAACTGCTGCGCATTACCTCAAAAAGGAACCATCGAGGATGGCAGACCAGGAATTTGAGTGGGACGACGCCAAGCGTCGTTCGACGATCAGGAAACACGGAATCGATATTGAAGACGCAAAGTTGATCTTCGACGGGGGCCAGTGCTGCATGCACATTCAAGCCAGAAAGGTGAAGAGCGATGGATTGCTGTCGGCAGTCTGGAGGGATTGATCATCTCGGTGATCTACACGTTCAGGGATGGGAGGATCCGGCTCATCACTGCCCGCCGGGCCAACAGAAGGGAACGGGAGCATTACGATGAAAAGTTCGGCGCGAGAAACGACCCGCCTCAAGAGTGAAGGCAAGACAGACTGGGAGCGGCTCCGTCGCGAAGAGGCGGCAAGTCTTGAGCCGGATTGCGACGACGACGAAGGCGAATTCGACTGGTCACGGGCTCAAGTGACGATGCCTCGACCGAAGCAGGCCGTTTCGTTGCGGCTGGATGCAGATGTTCTTGATTTTTTTAAGGCGGGTGGCAAGGGATACCAGACGCGCATCAACATGGTGCTGCGCAGCTACATGAAGGCAGAGCGGACAAGCTGAACGCTCGACAGACCATTCCAGGCTGAGCGCGACCTTGGCGGCGTCGGGAAACCCCTCCTACACCCGAGGCCGGCGGCTATAGATGCGACGTCCGATCGGTTGCAGTGCGCCGCCAGTCCGAAGGAGTCCGCCCGGTGATGCGCCGGAACTCGCGGTTGAAATTGCTCTTCGTGTTGAAGCCCGAGGCCAGCATTGCGTCGGTAACGCTCGCCCCTGCCTCAAGCACGCGGCAGGCCTCACGGATCCGGTAACCGTTGACATGGCGCGAGACATTGCCGCCGGTGCTCCGGTTGATCGCGGCGGAAAGCTGCTTTACCGGCACATGCAACGCTCGAGCCAACCGGGCAAGCGTCAGTTCGGGGTCGAGATATAGCCTTCGGCTCTCGAGGATCGCGTCGAGGCGAGCCACCAACTCCTCGTCCGCTTCCGAGGCGTGCGGGATCGGGGCGGCTTCCGGACCCGGGTCGCGCTCCCCTCGTCCGAGGCTCCTCACGAGCACGAGGCTGCCGACCGCGAGAAGCGTGAGCGAAGACAAAATTGTGACGATCCAGGGCAGCCAGTCTGACCGTCCGCTGATCGCCGCCGCCGTGAACAGCATGTCTCCAAGTGCAGAAACCACGAGCGACAACGCAACGACCTTCCAGACCAGACCCGGCGTATTGCCGACAGTGAACGGCAGACGCGGCAGGGCGTCGGCACCGCGCCATGCAGCCAGCAGGATCGCTCCTCCATAGCCCACGAATAGTGCCGGGATGAGCGCGTCGAGAAGCGCCGGCATGACCAGGGATGCGGCCAGCGCAAGCAAGGGACCGGCGCAATGTACAAGGTCGGGCAGGAGGCGGGGCCGTCTGACGGCGCTGAACTGAAAGGTCGCCCAGGCGAGCGGAGGGATCGCCGCAGCCGTGATCGGCTGCAACGATCTGAAAGCGGCAATCCCGTAGTGTTGCGCGAGCGCGATCACCGCCGACTGCAGGGCGCAAAGCCCGACGAGCGCGACGAACAGGCGGGGCCGGTCGCGACGCGACAGGAGCAGCAAAAGCAGGAATGCCAAAACGAAGGCGGAAACAAGCGGCAAGGGAAGGCTCGGCATCATGGTGCCACTTGTGGCCCAAAACCGGATCTCGGACGACCTGAAACCGGTTCGAGGACGCGACGCCCGTTTCGCCTGCTATGGTCCAGCCCAATCTGATTGGCACGGGAGACAAGCGATGAAGTGCATTTTGGCGGCCGCGACCCTGATTCTGGGCCTCCAGGCCGCCGCTGCGGAACCGGCGGGGTTTCGGAGCGTGACCATCCCCGCAGAGCATCACGGGCGCAAGATGTCGGGCGCGCTCTGGTACCCTTCCGCCGGCGGCGGCCAAGCAACTTCCTACGGCGAGAACGGCGTCTTCTTCGGCACCGCAGTCCTCGAAGGTGCCCGGATGGCGGAAGGCCCGCTGCCCGTGATTCTCGCGAGCCACGGCCTTGGCGGCAACATCGGCGTGCTCAGCTGGCTGACCGCAGGCCTGGCCGAGGCTGGCGCCCTCGTAATTTCGGTCAACCACCCGAACAGCACGACACGGGATTTCAACCTCCAGGAGGGCCTCAAGCACTGGACGCGGACACAGGATCTCCGGGCCGCGCTCGACTGGCTCGCCGCCCGGCCGAGACTTGCTGTGCGGGCGGATTTCTCCCGGGTCTACGCCGTGGGCTTCTCCGCCGGGGGCTGGACGGCGCTTGCCCTCGGGGGCTTGCGCGCCGACTTCCAAGGCTACGCCGCGCATTGCGAGACCGCGCCTGCCTCGCCTTGGCACTGCGCCGACCTCACCCGGCGCGGGGTCGACCTTGCGGCATATTCGGTCGCGAATTGGGATGCCGGCCGCAAGGACGACCGCATCCGCGCTGTCGCCGCCATAGATCCCGCGCTGACCTATGGGCTCGGAAGGACCCATGCGCACGACCTTGTGGAGAGGGTTTTGCTGATCGGGCTCGGTGATGCTGAATCGCGTCTGCCCGCGACCGACTTCAGCGCGACGGGGAGCGGGTTCGGCTCCCTTGTTCCCGGTGCCGAGATCGAGACCATGGCCCCGGCATCGCATTTCTCGGCCCTCCTGCCCTGCAAGCCGAAGGGATCGACCATCCTGGCAGCCGAAGGAGACGATCCGGTCTGCGACGACCCTCCGGGCACGGATCGCGCGGCGCTGCACAAGCGCATCGTGGATCGCATCGCCGTGTTTCTTCGGCTATAGCACAGCAGCGCCGGTGGTTGCCGGATGCCCTGTCGCGGTAAGGCCGCCTTCAGAACAGTCGGCGGAACTCGATCCGGAACGAGAACGGCTCGCGGTCGTGCGGCGGAACGGTCGGGCGGGTCCGCGACCAGTCCAGCGCGAAGATCGGCTGGTAGCCCGAACAGGCGAACCCTCGGTGCGGGAGCGTCAGCCCAGCGCTTCGCGTCCGGTCCTCGCGACGGGTCAGGAACGTCGCGTCCTCTTCGTCGAACCGGACGACGCCAAGGCCCAGTCGAACTGAACCGCTCCAGCCCTCGCCGGGACCCCACGCGTAGTCCAGGCTCAGTTCCCGCGACCACCAGTCCAGGTTGCTGAACTCCGCGGTCTCCCGCGCCAGCGTCCCGCCAAGCGTCAGCCAGAGCCGGAACGCGACGCCCTGGCGGCGAGCCGCAGTCACGATCAGGAACGGATTTCCTCAACAGCGGCCCTGCCCGAATTTCGTTCTTCAGGCGTTTGGGTCCGGGGGGTCGCGGGATCTGTCGCTCAGCTGACACGCCGGCAACCAGGCAGTCGCGGCCCAAATTGACCTTGGAATCTGGGCGTGAACGGTGCCGACTGCGGCCCCGCGTCCAGTGCATCGATTGATCGGAGTCGCCCCCGCCTCATTCCCTGTGCCGAAAGTCGGCCTGGCTTGCGAGATCCGCGACTTGAGGTTCCAGGACCGCGCGCAACCCCGCCCCGGAAAATCAGTGCCGCGAGCGAGCGCGACCTTCAGCCGGCGCGCGCACGCACTTCCTGCCGCCGTACAGTCCGGACCTGAACCCGATCGAGCAGGCCTTTTTCAAGATCAAGCATCGGCTGCGGAGCGCTGCCGTGCGGTCCCGGGACGCGCTCTGGCGTGCTGTCGGCGAAGTTCTCGAAGGCATCGAACCGCAGGAGTGTGCGAAATACCTCAGGAATGCCGGCTATGGCTCCAACTAGCCCGGACACGATTTAGGACCGAACCGGTTCGCGAACCTCTGTGGCAAGAAACGAACGACCCGCTGCCGAAGGGTGCACGGACTCGGACGGATCAGTTCCGAACACTCGCTTCTTCCGTGCGAGAAATATCTTGCCCCATCCCGACCAGGTTCCTACGGAAGGTGCGTCGGGATCCGTCGGAAACCTCTGCTGCCAACCTGCCGGCAGCGGCAGACCGCTTCGCTCGATCCGCTCAAGCATCCACGTAAGCGGAATGTTCGAGAGCGGTCGCGCCTCGTTGCTGCCTGCCAGCTGGCCTCCGATATCGCTGTGCGAGCCGCGAAACCAGACCTGCTCCACGGTCCCGTCGCGGCTAGGTTCGCATTCCCAGAGAATTGGCCGAAACGCTTCGCGTGTCTCGTCAAGGGCCAAGGCTTGGTACCCGTGCCTGATATGATGACCCAGCTGATGGTTGTGGAAGGAGTGCCTGATTTCCGACCACTTCCAAACAAAGGGAGCCCGCAATCCAAGGGACTTGACCGTATCGAAGCAGCCGATCACCTCGATCGACACGTCACGCCAGCAATGCGAATCGGAAAACACTTCACGCGCTTCCCCCCCGTTGTTGATCTGGTAATGGCGAAAGGCTTGCTGCACCAGGCGCTCAATCGCCTCGTCCTGCCGCAGGAGGCCTACCCTGTCGATCACGCCTGCCAGCGACCGGACCGCGAAGGCGCCCCGTGAATAGCCGATCAGGAAGATCCGGTCTCCGGGCCGATATCTGGTGGCGAGCCAGCCATAGGCGCGACGGATCCGCCTGTTGATCCCCCGGCCCTCTATGACATCCAGGGTCTTCGACCAGTCCGACCATTGGGTTCCAGCTTCATAATAGAGGCTCAACCTGCCTGACCGAGCCACTTCCTCCAGAAGCTTGTAGATCAAGCCAACGTTCGTCTCCTCGCCCTCGGCCAGCGTTGACATGGTTCCGTCGAGAAGAACAACATGATCGACCGGTTCTCGCGTGTGCTGATGCACAGATCGCTCGGTCCGGCGAAGGAAGCCGGCCAGATCGCGTATCTGGGCTCTCAGACTCATCGTAAGTCCTCGCGTAACGGACCCGGAACCCGCAAGGCAGGTTCAGGGCGATGTCCCGTCCTTGAACAAGACCCGCTCTCGCGGATTTGCGTGACGACCACTTCTAACCTGCATCACCTCCTGCATTCAGCGCGTGCCAGACCCTTGCGGGCGTGTATGGCATGTCCACCGCCTCCACGCCGCGGCATGCCATGGCGTCCGCAACCGCGTTGGCCACGGCGCCAAGAGCCCCGACGGTTCCGGCCTCCCCGCAGCCCTTCATGCCCATGGGATTGTAGAGCGAGGGAACGGGTTCAGTATCGAACCCGATCATCGGCACGTCCCCCGCCCGCGGCATGCCGTAGTCCATGAACGTGGCGGTCAGCAGCTGGCCGTCCTCGTCATATGCAACATGCTCGCTAATGACCTGGCCGATGCCTTGGGCAACGCCCCCGTGCACCTGGCCCTCGGCCAGGAGCGGATTGACCATGTTGCCGAGATCGTCCGTCACGGAATAACGGTCCACGACCACGGTTCCGGTTTCCGGATCTATCTCGACTTCCGCGACATGCGCACCGTTCGGGAAGGACATGTTGTCGACCGACCACTCTTCCCTCACGTCCAGAATGTCTGTCATGCCGTCGGCCCGTGCCATTTCGGCAACCTCCAGCATCGTGGGTGTCTCGTTCGAACCATCGAGTCGAAAGCGTTCGTCGTCGAACTCCACGTCTTTGGATTCGAACTTCGTCGCAAGATACTCGCCGAACTGATTCGTGATCGTGGCCACGGTGGCAAGCGTCGCTCCGGTCTGCATCGTCACCGAACGCGAGCCGCCCGTCCCCCCGCCACTCGGCACCAGATCGCTGTCGCCCTGCACGATGCGAACCGCGTCTGCCGGAATGCCTGTGTGATCGGCCAGGAACGTAGCAAAGACCGTCTCGTGCCCCTGTCCGTTCGATTGCGTGCCGACGTAGAGGCTGACGGTTCCGTCCTCCTCGAAGACAACCCTGGCGCCCTCGATCTGGTCGCCAAGAATGGATTCGATGTAGTAGCAGAGGCCTTGCCCCCGCAGACGTCCTCGTGCCTCGGACTCTGCGCGACGCGCGGCGAAGCCCGCACGATCGGAATTCTCCTCGGCGGACGTCAGAACCCGGTCGAACTCGCCAACGTCATAAGTCCCGGCGATCGCGGTCTTGTAAGGGAATTTTGCAGGGGGAATGAAGTTCTTCCGCCGCAGTTCGTGGGAATCAACGCCGAGCACGCGGGCGGCATTGTCGATCGATCGCTCGAGCGCGAGCATTGCCTCCGGCCGTCCTGCGCCGCGGTATGCGTCGACCTGACCGGTATTGGTGAAGAACCCCTTGCAGGTCAGGGCCACCGTCTGGACGTCGTAGACTCCCATGGCAACCTTGGCGAACAATTCGGACTGAATCTGCTGCGCCTCTGCCGAAAGGTAGGCCCCAAGGTTGCAGGACGTGTTGACCTTGTAGGCCAGGATCCTGAATTCGGAATCGAAGGCGAGCGCAGTGTCGGAGACCAGGTCCCGGCCGGAATTGTCGGCCAGCATCGCCTCGGTGCGCTCGGACATCCAGCGCACGGGCCGACCCAGCATCCAGGCGCAGGCCGCAACCGCGAAATACTCGGGATATCCGAAGGCCTTCATGCCGAACCCGCCGCCGACATCAGGCGTGGTGACCCTGACCTGGTCCTTTCCAAGCCCGAAACATGCGATCAGGTCCTCTTTCATGCCCCAGACGCCCTGACCGCTGTAGGAAAAGTGCAGGCGCTCGCCGTCCCACTCCGCGAAGCAGCCGCGCGGCTCCATTGAATTGCAGATGACGCGGTTGTCCGCGACCCGCGTTGTCACGACATGCGCGGCCCCAGCCATCGCGCCTTCCACGGCAGCGGCATCGCCAGCCCGCCAGTCAAAGGCGACATTGTCCGGGACCTCGTCATGAATCGCGTTGCCGCCAGGAGCCAGATCCAGCTTGGCTCCAAGTTCCTCCACGTCGGCAAAGACGCTTTCAGCGGCATCCTTTGCCTGCGCCTGCGTCTCTGCCACGACAACGGCCACCGCATCGCCCACGAACCGGACCTTGCCTTCCGCCAGGATCGGACGACGCGGTTCGGCTGCGGTCGATCCATCCTTGTTCGTGACAACCTTCGTTCCAAGCGAGTAGTCCACGCCCATGGCCGCGAGATCCTCGCTGGCGATCGCAAGTTTCACGCCCGGCATCCCGCGTGCCTCCTCAAGATCCACGGGTGCCAGGTGCCCGTGCGCCACCTGCGACCTCACAAAGACCGCGTAGAGCGCGCCGTCTGGAACGATATCGTCGACATACCGTCCTGCACCGGTCAGAAACCGCCGATCCTCGAGCCGCCGGACCGGCTGCGACTTGCCGAACTTGTCCATCGGAAATTCCCAATTCGTCACTGCGCAAACCCTAGCTTCGTGTCGACCGGAGTCCAGAGGCCCAAAGCACAGCGTGAGCAGTGGCAAGCGCGTCCTAAGCGTAATTCTGCGGCTCGCACGGCCGAGACCGGCGCTGCCACCTGCCGCATCGCGAGGGAACCTGGCCCTTCCCCTCGCAGACACGCGATCCGGACAAATTCCCGGTCGGCCTTTTCCTCGCCGCAATGCGGCGATAAACGGTGCGCCGAACGGAAGGACCGACGCTATGGACAAGACTTTTGACGCCGACGAGGCCGAATCCCGCATCTATGCAGCATGGGAGCGCGCGGGAGCCTTCAAGGCGGGCGCCAATGCGCGACCCGGTGCCGAACCGTTCTGCATCATGATCCCGCCGCCAAACGTAACTGGCGTTCTGCACATGGGCCACGCCTTCAACAACACTCTGCAGGACATTCTCGTCCGCTGGCACAGGATGCGGGGCTTCGATACGCTTTGGCAACCCGGGCAGGATCACGCCGGCATCGCCACGCAGATGGTTGTCGAACGCATGCTGGCCGAAACCGACCAGCCGTCTCGGCGCGACATGGGCCGCGAGGCATTCACCGGGAAGGTCTGGGAATGGAAGGAAGAGTCCGGCGGAACCATCATCGAGCAGCTCAAGCGCCTCGGCGCCAGCTGCGACTGGTCCCGAAACGCGTTCACCATGTCGGGCGCGCCGGATGCACCCTCCAGTGAAGAGGGCAACTTTCACGACGCCGTCATTCGCGCCTTCGTCAAGATGCATGAAGACGGCCTCATCTACCGAGGCAAGCGCCTAGTCAACTGGGATCCGCACTTCGAGACCGCGATCTCCGACCTCGAGGTCGAGAACACCGAGGTCGATGGCCACATGTGGCACTTCAAGTACCCGCTCGCAGGGAACGCGACTTACGAGTACGTCGAGAAGGATGAAGACGGGAACGTGACCCTGCGCGAGACCCGGGACTACATCTCGATCGCGACCACACGGCCTGAGACCATGCTTGGCGACGGTGCGGTCGCGGTTCACCCGTCGGACGAACGATACGCGCCAATCGTCGGAAAGCTCTGCGAAATCCCGGTCGGCCCGAAGGATCACCGCCGCCTGATTCCGATCATCACGGACCCTTACCCGGATCCCGAGTTCGGCTCCGGCGCAGTCAAGATCACCGGCGCCCACGACTTCAACGACTACATCGTCGCCAAGCGCGGCAACATTCCCATGTACCGCCTCATGGACACCAAGGGGCAGATGCGCGACGACGGCGCCCCTTATGCCGAAGCCGCGGCGGTCGCGATCAGCGTTGCCGAGGGCAAGGAGACCCTAACCGAAGCCGGCGCGGACGCGATCAATCTCGTCCCGGACGACCTGCGCGGGCTTGACCGGTTCGAGGCACGAAGCAGGGTCGTCGAACAGATTACCGCCGAAGGCCTCGCCGTCATGACCGTTGCGAGCGATCCGCGACTTGGCAAGCAGCCATCGGCGGAGGACGAGGGCGAAGACACCCCCGCCCCCCTCGTGGAGGCAAGGAAGATCATGCAGCCGTTCGGCGACCGTTCAAAGGTCGTCATCGAACCCATGCTGACCGACCAGTGGTTCGTCGACACGGAGAAGATCGTCGAGCCTGCCTTGGAGGCGGTCCGCGACGGCACGACGGAAATCCTGCCTGAGCAGCACAGGAAGGTCTATTTCAACTGGCTGACGAGCATCGAGCCGTGGTGCATCTCCCGACAGCTGTGGTGGGGTCACCAGATCCCTGTCTGGTATGGCCCGAATCTCAAGAACGGAACGCCATGCACGGATGAACTCAAAGCCTTCTGCGCGGTCGACGAGGTCGAAGCAGTTGCGCTGGCCAATGAGTTTTATCCCGCGGACGTGGCGGTCGTCGCCGACGCCATGGCATACGACGAGGCGATTTCGGAGAGCACGGCAATGGCGGCGTCCGGCAATGACTGGACGGCACCGCTCTACCGTGACCCCGACGTGCTGGACACGTGGTTCTCTTCCGGGCTCTGGCCCATCGGCACCCTCGGCTGGCCCGAGAACACCGCTGAACTGGAAAGATACTTCCCGACCAGCGTTCTCGTCACCGGCTTTGACATCATATTCTTCTGGGTCGCGCGCATGATGATGATGCAGTACGCGATGGTCGGCGACCGCCCGTTCGACACCGTCTACGTCCATGCTCTCGTGCGCGACGCTGCGGGCAACAAGATGTCGAAATCCCTCGGCAACGTCATCGATCCGATCGAGTTGGTCGACAAGTTCGGCGCAGACGCGGTCCGCTTCACGCTTACCTCGATGGCTGCCATGGGCCGCGACCTCAAGCTGTCCGAGAGCCGTGTCGCCGGATACCGCAACTTCACGACCAAGCTCTGGAATGCAGCCCGGTTTGCGGAGTTGAACGGCGTCTTCGAGGTAGACGACAGGACCCCGAACGCCACGCAAACAGTCAACAAGTGGATCATCGGCGAGCTCGCAAAGACGCGCATCGCCGTCGACGAGGCGTTGGACGGATTTCGCTTCAATGACGCCGCGAACACGCTCTACACGTTCGTTTGGGGCACGTTCTGCGACTGGTACGTCGAGTTCTCGAAGCCCCTGTTCGACACGGAACATGCCGAGGAAACGCGACGTACCATGGCCTGGCTGCTTGATCAGAGCCTGATCCTGCTCCACCCGTTCATGCCGTTCATCACCGAGGAGCTCTGGACGCTTTCGGCCCCGACGCGTGAGAAAATGCTCGTTCACGCGGATTGGACGACCTGTGGCGATGAACTCGTCGATGCGGTCGCCGAGACGGAAATCGGCTGGGTCATCGATCTCATCGAGAAGGTTCGCTCGGTTCGAGGGGAAATGAACGTCCCGGCCAGGACGAAGACCCCGCTGCTCAAGCTGTCCCTTGATGCGGCAGGCGAGAAGGCGTGGAAGAGCAACGAGTCCATGATCATGCGTCAGGCGCGCATCGAGGCCCTGACTGACGCGGAAGCGGCTCCCAGGGGCTCCGCGACGATCGCAGCGCTGGGCGGTACATTCGCACTGCCGCTCGAGGGATTGATCGACGTTGCGGTCGAACGAGCACGCCTCGAAAAGGCTGTCGGCAAGCTCGAAAAGGAGTTCGCAGGGCTTCAAGGCCGCCTGGACAACAGGAAGTTCCGCGAGAATGCAGCCGAAGAAGTGATTGCCGAGACCGAGGAAGCGGCATCACTCAAGGCCGAAGAGCTTGGCCGGCTCAGGACTGCGCTGGGTCGGATCGAGGAACTCGACTGAAGTCCGCCCTCTTGCCGGTTTCAAGCAGCCATCTTTCTCACCAACTCAACCAGCGGCCCGAACTCAAACCCGTCTGCCGACCGCAGCGCCGCGATTTACCGCGCACGGTGGTCGCTGTCGGCGATCATTGTACCGCCTCCTGACCAATCGAGGAAAGGGTCGGGATCGATAGTGGCCCGGTATGCATCGGCCATGATCCGCGCCCAGCGTCCGTTTCCGTTCGCAAAGGGGTGGACCCAAACCAGTTTGTGGTGGAAGCTTGCGGTGGCGTCCAGCGGTTCGTAAGTGCCGTTCTCGCGCAAGTACCGGGCGTCGTCGAGGCAGGTGCGCATTTCGGTTGAGACGTGCCAGACAGGCACGCCAACGTTCTTCTCGTCTTGCCCGTAGACGCCTACCCAGTCCCAGACCTTGCCGAACAGGCGCTTGTGGACCTCACGCACGGAATCGTCGGTCAGGACATCGACGGACTTCGGCCGCCGCTCCAGCTAGCTCAGGCCCTCGATGATGTTCTCACCTTCCAGCTCGTTGAGCTCACCGCGCGTCGTGATGTGCCTGGCCTTGAGACCGCGCAACTCGTCAGGCGTGAGCGGGGTCGCGCCGGCGGATTCGTTCAGTTCGATGGTCACTTCCAGAAGTTCCTCGGCATTTCCCGGGCTGTTTCGCTCGCAAACTCCTCGATCATCTCCTCCTGGCTGCTCAAGCCCTCTGTCTGCTCTTCCAGGGCAATATGTGCACGGGTGCACTGGACAATGCGTCTGGCCTTCTTGCGGGCCTGGGCCATGACGATCTCCTTGACCGGACCCTCGCGCGGGATGATCGCGTTGACGAGCTTGCCGCCCATGGCCTCGGCCATCTTTTCGAGCTGGTTCAACGAGATGGTCCCCGCCCGCTCATTCCGGCTGAGACACCAGACCCAGTCGCTCCGCCCGTTCGCGGAGAGACCCGACAGCGGACGGATACCACGTCGCACGTCCACGGGGCGTCGGCTCGCGCATCTCCTCGAGCATGTAGCACATCTCCTGCAGGGTGATGTTCGGACGTGCCGCCCGCATCGCAGCGACCAGTGCGGAGAACACCGCCTATCTCGTGCACGAGATAGGCGGTGCTCTCCACGTTGCAGATGTTTGGGAATCCGTTACATGCGAGCCGTCCAGATTGGCAGCATCAGATGTCTGCTCATGGTCGATTTCGTGGCCAAATTTGCAGCCTCGAGCCCATTAGGCCTTCATGAAAGACCTGCGCACAGGTAACATACGTCCACCGCAGGCATATCTGAGAGGCAAGTTTCATGACTACGAAAAGAAGGATTGTATCGCGTCGTTCCTTTGCGTCAGGTGTTGGTGCGACGCTGCTTTGGGCGCCGAGCTTGCTGCGCGCGCAGACACGTCAACCTGTCCGGCGAATTGTCTCGTCGTTCCGCACACACGAATGGCAAGACCACTTTGATCGACTGGGTAAGGGCATCATTGTTGCCGACACGGTCACAAGGGTGCTGCAGCACTGGACAGCAGATGGTGAGATGAGACTCTATCCCACCTCCGTTCCCTTGTCCGATGAGCTCACACGACGCGGGTACACCGAGATCATCTTCAAAGATCCTGAGCCTGACTGGACGCCTACGCCTTCCATGAGAGCACGTGATCCGAGCCTGCCGGCATATATGCCACCTGGTCCAGACAATCCTCTTGGGGCCAGGTCGATGCATCTCACATGGCAGTACTACAGGATCCATGGGACGCACGACACTCGCAAGATCGGTCGGCGATCTTCCAGTGGGTGCATTGGTCTGTTCAATGAGCACATCATCGAGGTCTATGATCGGACGCCGGTTGGCACGCAGGTCAAGTTGATCTGATGGCGAAATCCGGACTTTTGGTTGCCGCGTTCTTCGTGATCGGAGGCGCAGCAGTGATATGGCTGCAAACATGGCCAACTCCGGTCGGGCACACGATGGAGCCGCCGGATTTGTCCGGTGTCGGTGACGGTGGCCCGATCGTAGAGGTGATCATCCCCGCAGAATTCTCAACAAGTGCGCAGATCGGCAAACGCGTATTTGACGCGGCTTGCGCCGCCTGCCACGGAGCCAATGCAGCGGGCCAGAGCGGTGTTGCACCCCCACTGGTTCATAAAATCTATGAACCAAGCCACCACGGGGACGCATCGTTCTTGCTGGCCGCAAAGAACGGAGTGAGGGCACATCATTGGCAGTTCGGAAACATGCCGCCCGTTGAGGGTCTGACCGATGCAGATGTGAAGATGGTTGTTGCTTATGTTCGCGAGCTCCAGCGCGCGAATGGAATTGACTGAGCGGCCTAGTCAACATGCAGGTCAAAATTCTGAATGCATCACTGGCGATTGCAACACTTCGAACTCAGCAATGACGCCAAGCATGTCGAAGAACGCCTTGCCGGCAGCGGTTGAGGTGTCCACAGGCCGCTCGGTCGCGGCGATGTTGGCGCCCCTCTCCCGGTGCTTGGCGACATTGACCTGGAGATCCTTCATTGACGAGAGTGCCGCAAGGTGGAGAGCACCGCTTATCTCGTGCACGAGATAGGCGGTGCTGTCTGCCAGATCGGAAGCACCAAAATCCGCGGGGTCACTTGGCTGACGGGCCGTGATTCCTGCACCTGCAGGCCGCGCCGGAACGGCTGCAGCTGGCATAGTCTCGGAGTCCCCGTTCCTGTTGACCCAGTAGGTTTTGGTGGTTCCCGACTGGAACCCGGTCCCGTGAGGGACGCGCCCACGGGTCGCGCCACCCACGACCTAACCCAATTTTACCGATCACTCTGATTTGGCTCCGCAAGCGCAAAATGATACAGACTTGTAACTCTGGCGATACGCAGTTAGAAAAGCTACAGATCGGTATCACGCATCCCAACACCGCGACTGCGATACCGTCTTGTAACAGGAGCGCTCGTCGAAATGGACTTGAAACTGGCAGAACAGCGGCTCGCGCAGGAGTTCGGAGATGGCGTCCGACGTCGCCGCAAGGCGCTCGGGCTGACCCAAGAAGATCTGGCCGCGATGATCGGCACAAACCGCCGCTTTGTCGGCGAACTCGAACGCGGCAAGGGCACGAGCTACATCGGCCCGGCACTGGCTGCAGCCGAAGCTCTGGGCGTCAGGCTCTCGAGCCTCTTCGTAGAACGGACCCGTACAACCTCCAAGCTGCCGGAGGTGTGAACCGCGTGGACATCTTCTTCGAACGACACCTCGTCGGTACAATCGACAACGCGGCGGATGCGGCCCCGGTCTTTCGCTATGCGACGGACTGGCTGAAACTGCCGGGCGCTTTCCCGGTGTCTACAACGCTGCCGCTCTCAAACCGAGCCTTCGAATGGGAAATCCTCGCGCCCTGGCTGATCAATCTGCTGCCCGAGGATGACGATGATCTCCGCATGATGGCGCGCATTCTCGATGTGCCGCATACCGACGTGCTCGCCCTGCTTGGCAAGGTGGGGCGAGATGTCTCTGGCGCCCTGTCCTTTTCCGAACGCGGCACGACGGCATGCACTGTACTCCCGATTGCCTCGGAAGCCGACCTCGAGCGCATTCTCAATGACTTGCCTGCCAGGCCGTACCTGGCGGGCGAAGAAGGCGTGTCGATGTCGCTCGCGGGCGTACAATCCAAGCTCTCCGTGCGCCTGCTCGAAGATGGCCGGCTTGCCATCCCCATCAATGGTGCACCATCGGGTCATGTTCTGAAGCCCGACAGTCGCGAGCGCCTCCGCGGCAGCGTGCAGAACGAGGCCTTCTGCTTGACGCTCGCGCGGCGGGTGGGGCTACCCGCTGCCTCGGTCACAACGGGGTGCGCGGGGGCGCGAAGTTACCTGCTGGTTGAGCGCTATGATCGCCTTCAGGACGGCGATAGCTTGCGTCGGCTGCACCAGGAAGACTTCTGCCAAGCGCTCGGCTTGCCGCCGGCGGCGAAATACCAGCACTCGCAATATCGCGCGGCGAAGGGGAGTTTCGCGCGCATGATGGACCGTCTGCGCGCGGTCGGCGGCGGCACCGAGGTCATGCAGCTTTGGGACATGCTGGTCTTCAACGTGCTCTGCTGCAACACCGACGCGCATATGAAGAACCACTCGCTGCTCTTGAGTGCCGACGGCGTGCAGCTTGCCCCGCTCTACGACGTGATGTGCGCTGCGGTCTGGGCAAGCATCACACGCAACCTCGCGCTCGATGTCGGCGGCAAGCGCGATGGCGGCTATGTTGAAGGCCGTCACTGGGCGCGCGAAGCCGAGGCCTGCGGACTGGCGCCGCGCCGAGCGCGCGCGCGCGTCGCTCAATTGGCCAGTCAGGTTCAGGCGGAGCTGACCGCCACGGCGGAAGAGGTCGCGGCGATGCCGGCTGGACCCCACGCCGTGCTCGACGACGTGATGGAGGCAATCCACGCGCGATGCCGGACAATCCAGAACACATTGGCCAAATAGGCGCATGCGATCGAGGTTCCCCGCCGCACCCCGAGGTTGCAGCTCTCGCGCGGACAGCGCAGGTCCGGCTTGATCTCGAGCTTGCTCCGAGTTCAAACCGGACACACTTTTGTGCGCTCCGCCGCGGCAAAGCGAAACCCGGAGAGCACCAAAATCTCCGTGGCCTCGCCGCTGACAGGTCTTGGCCCGGGTCGGGTGCGATATCTGCAGACCGGGTAGGAGGGGTCGTTGCCGAGCCCTCCCCCCAGTCGCGGTAGGAATGCGCATTGCTGCGCACCCCCCGCACAGATCCAGGCATGGGCGGTAGCTCATCCGGCTCCTACCTCGGGTGCTCGACGGCGAACCGCTGGTCCGGCCACGGGTGGCGGATGGAGACGCGCGGCCAGAGAATCTCGGTCATGCGCTCCAGTCGCTTCCAGTCGAAGCGGTGACGCTGGGACCGCCGGCGCAGTGCCCGCAGCCAGAGGCGTTGCAGCCTCCGGCGAAAGGCGCGCAGGAACCGGCCCGACCCCGGGACGGCGAAGTAGTTGAGCCAGCCTTGAAAGAGCCGTCCAAGCCACTCGCCGACCTCCCAATTGTCGTGATGCCAGCGTTCGCGAAGGACCTCGCCAATGCGCGCCTGGGTCCTGTTGACCCTTTTCGCGATCGGTTTGCGACCAAGCCGAAAACGACCCCGCCGGGTCGTCGTGCAGAAGTGCGTGAAGCCCAGAAAGTCGAACGTCTCCGGCCTGCCCGCCCCGCGCCTGCGACGGTTCGCAGACGCGAACCGTCCAAACTCGACGAGACGGGTATTGTCCGGGTGCAGTTCGAGCGAGAAGTCCGCCAGCCTGTCCTTCAGGTCGCACAGGAATCGTTCTGCGTCTCAATTGTCCCACTGGCCCGACTGACGAGCATGACGTAATTCACCTTGGCCTACAGGAGTGATTCGTGCCCAAACGCGGCATCGTCCCAATTTGCCCACTTGTCGAGCGTGGCGCGAAACGTCACGAACCACCCAATTGTGGCCCCTTACCCGTGCCGCCCCTGGCCGCCGACGGGATCCCGACACACACACCATGCCTAGACAAAGGCAGTCAGCCGATGCCGCCGGGCTTCTCTGCCTTGTTCCAGAAGACAAAGTACCTCTGCATCCAAACGACCGTGAAATACAACGCGAGTCCCAATAGGCTCAGGTACAGGATGAGCGCGAATACACGAGGCGTGTCCAGTTGGCTCGCCGACTGGCGTATCAGCGCTCCGAAGCCTCTACCGCCACCGAGAAATTCTCCGGTAATTGCTCCTGCCATCACACCGACAGACGCGATTTTGAGTCCAGTAAATATGTATGGGAGACCGGTTGGCAACTTGAGCCGCAGAAGCGTCTGAAGCCGAGTGGCGCCCATGGACTTGAACAGCAAACGCTCATTCTCGCTCGCCGCATACAGGCCAGCCGCAGTTGCGACGACAATAGGAAAGGTGGCGATGAAAGCGGCAAGGGCAACCTTCGACCCTATGTCGAACCCGAGCCACGCAATAAAAAGCGGTGCAAATGCGACCTTCGGCATTGTATCGATTGCCACGAGGTAGGGCATCACTGCCCGTTCCCCGAACTTTGTTTCGCCCACGAGAACACCCAAGGAAAAGCCAATCCCCGCCGCGATCAGAAATCCATAGGCAACCGTGAGAGTGGTCGTCCAAAGCGCGTCCACCATGTACTCGCCCGCAATTAGGTTTCCGCCAACGAAGATCAGGTCTTCAAGTGTTTCTGCTGGCGTCGGCAGGATGATTGCCGACACCCAGCCCATTCTCGTGACGAGATCCCAGATCGCGACAACAGCGACGAAAAGAAATGTCATCGCGATCCAGCGCGGAATCCGATCGATCAGTGCTTCACGCTCTTCCCAGACGGTATCTTCGACTTCAGGTCGGCTCGCGTCCGTCATTCGTGGGCCTCCTTGCCCAAAAGGGCGCGTATATGGGCAACAATTTCGCCAAATTCCTGTGTATTGATCATTTCTAGAGTGCGTGGCCGAGGCAAGTCGATCCTTACATCCTCGACGATTCGACCTGGCCGTGCTTTCATCACCTGAATGCGATCCGAGAGAATGACGGCTTCTTCCAATGAATGTGTAACAAGAAACGCGGTGGCACCGCGCTCCATGCAGATGCGTTGAAACTCCATGTTCATGAAATCGCGCGTGAATTCGTCTAGTGCCGAAAACGGCTCGTCAAGCAGCAACATCGCG
>JAJEGW010000051.1 GCA_022819605.1 Silicimonas sp.
TTCCCCTTGGGCAGAGTGGCAATCTACAACAAGTTGAAGACGGCGGGCAATCCGCTACGTTTTCCTCGACACGAGACCCTGGAGAAGACGCGCGTTGAGTGAGCCACTGCACCTGATAAAGCTGAGCGTCGGGTCCGAAAGCGTGGCTTCACTTGCCAAGTGGCAGGCGACTCGGGCAGCGCAAGGCAGGGACGGGCTGCCGCGCCACGTGACCCGCATGTGGCCGAGGCGCGAGGCCGAGCTCCTGGACGGCGGCTCGATCTACTGGGTCATCCGGGGCTTCATCAGGGCGCGTCAGCGAATCGTGCGGCTTGACGAGGCAGACCTTGGTGATGGCATTCGTCGATGCGCAATAGTCCTGGATCCTGCGCTCGTCTCGACCGCCGCCACGCCACGTCGCCCGTTCCAAGGCTGGCGCTATCTCCAGGCGGCGGATGCGCCCGTAGACCTGACGCAGGAAGGCACGGACGGCGATCTATCACCTCAGCTCCTTGCCGCACTCGCCGAAATCGGCGTGCGGTAGAGGGACTCAAACCCCAATACCCGCAGGCGACCGTGAAGCCGTCATGGCCCGGACATCACATTCAACGGGCAAGTTGCCGGGTCCGGGTAATCAGGCCACATTTACGGAACCGCTTGCCATGGCGCATCACGCGAGACCGAGCCTGGATTGCAGGCCGTCCCATGCCTCACGTGCGCCGCCATTCCAGACACTTGCGCGAGTCTCGAACAGGGTAGCCTCGGATGAAAGAATCCGCCCATCGTCCAGGGCACGCAGATGATTGTCCCGAAGCGTGGCGCCGCTTGTCCTTATGTCCGCAATGGCCTCGGCTTGCAGGTTCTTCACTGTGCCTTCGGTGGCACCTTGGCTGTCGACAAGCTGGTAGTCGGACACTTCGTTGTCACGCAGGAATCCCCGGACAAGGCGATGATACTTGGTGGCAATGCGCAGCCGATGCCCATGCACGGCCCGGAATGCAGTAGCCACCTGATCAAGATCATCAAGCGTCGTGACATCAACCCAGAAGTCCGGCACGGCGATCACCAGTTCGGCCTCGCCAAATCCGAGACGCTGAACCTCGGCCACTTGGCTGTCACATCTGGCCAAGCGCTCACGAGCCATGTCGATGCCAGTCACGCCAAGGTGAATGCGCCCGGCCGCCAGCTCGCGCGGAATCTCGACGGCGGCCAGAAGGACGAGTTCGACCTTGGCCGCGCCTTCGACCCGGCCCGCGTATTCCCGCGCCGCGCCCGACAGGCCCAGCCTAACGCCCCTCTCACTGAACCAAGCAAACGTGTCGTCCATCAAGCGGCCCTTCGAGGGAACGCCAAGCTTCAGCGTCATGTCCCGCTCCCCAGGCTGAGCATCAGTCCGGGACGCAGGACACCACCGACTGCTGGTTTGCCGCCGGCACCCCCGATCGCACGGCTGAGTGCATCGTAACGGCCGCCGCTTGCGACAGGCGGCAATTCGGGCCGTTGACCAGCAAAAAACCCAAACACGAAGCCATCATAGTATTCGAGAGTCGTGCGTCCGTAACTCACCTCGAAGTTCAGCGAATCGACATCGACACCGAGAGCATCCAGGGCCGCGAAACGGGCCGCCAACAATTCGATCGCGGGCAAGATCGAAGGCAATGCCGATGCAGTCTCGCGCAACTCCGAGAGCGCATTCGGCGCCTTTCCTCGAATTCCCAGAAGTGCATCGATCAAGCCAATCACCTCTGTGTCCAGCGGTGGCACCGACCGCTCCGTCTCCAGGGCATCTAGCCGTGCGGCGACTTCCGCTCGCGTCCGCAACCCGATTTCGATCCCGCTGTCCGCATCCGGCATCTCCGCTGCGGGCGTGACCTGGCCGAAACGATTCAAGAGTCCGCGGAACCGCCGCGGCCTCCAAAGGTGATGCATGAGCGCGGCCTGTCTGGCAGCACTCGTTTCCAAGCCCTCTATCGCCGCACGCAGCAGCCCGATGTCTCCCGTGGCAGGCCTCAGGCCCAAGGGCGCGAGGATCTCCGCAAGAGCCGCGAAAACCTCAGCGTCCGCTTCAACCGCAACTTCGCCTCCGAAAATCTCGTAGCCGACCTGCAAGTATTCCGCGTCGCGGTCCGGATCGTCCTCCTGCCTCCGAAACACTTCACCTGCGTAGGTGTAACTGCCTTCCGCCCCATCTTCGGCCACGTGCCGCTGAACAAGGGGCAGGGTAAAGTCCGGCCGCAGCATCATCTCGCCCCGGAGCGGATCGTGCGTCGTGAACGCCCGGGCGCGGATGTCCTCGCCATAGAGGTCCAAGAGCGCCCCCGCAGGTTGCAGGATGTCAGTCTCGAACACCTCCGCGCCCCTTGCCTCGAAGAGCGCCCGCAGCCGATCAGCCTCGACCCGAATGTCGGACTTGTCCGTCACCTGTCCAGGATCTCGCGCACTCGGCTGACCAGATCGCCGATCAGGCATTCGAACTGTGCGGGCTGATCCCTCCACTCCTTGAGCGAGGCGCCTTCGGCAATCCTGGCACCCAGAGCCAGGTCCTTGACTTGCACGACACCACGCGCGACTTCATTCGATCCTTGAATGATCGCGACCGGCGAGCCGCGCTTGTCAGCATACTTCAGCTGGTTTCCGAAATTGCGTGGATTGCCCAGGTAGACCTCCGCCCGGATGCCTGCTCCGCGGAGCATTGACGCCATCGCCTGATACTTGTCCATCCGGTCTTGATCCATTACCGTCACAACGACCGGGCCGGACGCATCGGCACTCGACTGCCTCTTTGCGCGGAGCGCCGCGAGAAGTCGATCAACTCCAATCGAAACGCCCGTTGCAGGAACTTCCTGACCCGTGAATCTCTTGACGAGATCGTCGTAGCGCCCGCCTCCCGCCACG
>JAJEGW010000081.1 GCA_022819605.1 Silicimonas sp.
GTGCCCTCCGGTCGGGGCGAAGTAGCGTGAGGTCATGACAACTCCGGGAATGGCGACACTACGACAGAATAGGACGTGCACGCCAGCAGCGAACATACGGAACTTCGCGACAGCACCTTTCGGAAAATCAGGCAAATCCCGAACGCCCGTCGAAACATGCAGATTCGGCAATGCTGCGAACCGCCACCGACAGTCACCGCCGAGTTCAAGGTCTCGTCTGGACGCTATGCACCTTCTTTGTCGCTGACCAGCAGTTGGTCGATTTCACGTCGTGACGGCATTGATGGTGCGGTCCCAGGACGCGTGACCGAGATGCCCGCCGCCGCGCAGGCGAAACGTACGGCGTCGACGGGTGCCTGTCCCTCGGAAAGTGCGGTTGCAAACCCGCCATTGAATGCGTCGCCGGCCCCGGTGGTCTCGACAACTTCATCGGCGGCGAATGCAGGCACGTGGACTGATTCGGACGCATCCTTGTAGTATGCGCCGCTTTCCCCAAGCGTGATGATGGCTGCGCCTGCTCCGGCAGCGAGAAGCGCTTCCGCCGCGCGGTCGGCATCCTCGACGGAAGCGACCGGGATGCCGGTGAGTCCCTCAGCCTCGGATTCATTCGGTGTCACGAAATCGCAGAGCGCGAGCATTCCGGGCGGCAAATCCGCGGCCGGAGCCGGGTTGAGTATGGTGCGGACCCTGGCGCCTCGTGCAATCTCAAGCGCCCTGAATGCCACGTCGATCGGCTGCTCAAGCTGCGTGACGAGGATGCCGGCACCCTCGATCAGGTTTCTGCGCGCCTCGATGTCCTCCACGGAAATTTCCCGCGCGGCACCCGGGGAGACGATGATCGCGTTGTCGCCGGTGTTGTCGTCCACATAGATGAAGGCTGCGCCCGTGTAGCTGTCTTCGTGCTGGGTGACGACCGGCGTGACCCCCGCGTTTCTCCAGGTCTCCAGCGCAATGTCGGCGAAGGCATCCTTGCCAAGCCGGGTCACGAAATGCACGTTTCCGCCCGCTCTCGCCGCCGCGACCGCTTGGTTGGATCCCTTTCCCCCGGGGCCCAGAACGAAGCTGTTGCCAAGGATCGTTTCGCCCATTCGCGGCATTCGCTCGGCGCGATAGGACGTGTCGGCGACGAAGACGCCAAGGATCACGATTTCCCCGCTCAATGGCTCATCACGCGTCCGGCGGAATCACGCCCTTGCGGAACATGAAGCATCCGTAAAATCGCCGCTCCCCGGTCTGGATCACGGCATAGGCTTCACGGGCAAGGTTGTAGAAGGCGAAGCGCTCAATGCCAATCAGCGCGCGGTGCCTGCCTTCCGAGGAGTCGATTGCGGCCTGCACCTCCTTCTGCACGGGCGGCACCTCGCCCGGCGCATCGACAACCTCCATGCGCCCGGCGAAGTCGTCGACGAAGGTGTCGAGAGGCAACACCGACAGCACGGCCTCGACCGCTTCGGCCGCCGTCAGATTGTCCATGCGCAGGAGTTCGCCCAGCGTCGTGCTACGCGCGATCGAATCCGCAGGAAAGTTCGTGTCCGAGATGATCAGGACATCGCCATGACCCATGGCCCGCAGCGCGTAGAGGACATCGGCGTTCAGCCGGGAGTCGATTCCTTTCAGCATGCATTCCCTTTCAGCAAGTTGGTCGTTTCGGCGGGATGGTCTTTTCGAACCGGACGTCCTGAACAGGTTGACTCAATTCCGTGGCATGTCAATTCGGCAGGCACGCCAACATCAGTCAAGCTGCCTTGAGATTTGCCAGCACGTCGCGTGCGGCCGCAACAAGCGGCGCCTCGACGTCCTTGAGTATCTGCACCCGGTCGAACCGGTCAGGATCGCGATTCATGGATTCCCGAAGCGCCTGCCCAAAGGCCAAGCGCA
The DNA here is from genome assembly GCA_022819605.1 of Silicimonas sp. Classification (GTDB taxonomy): domain Bacteria; phylum Pseudomonadota; class Alphaproteobacteria; order Rhodobacterales; family Rhodobacteraceae; genus JAJEFO01. Next base: position 1,879 of record JAJEGW010000081.1, read on the forward strand.
ACTCGGTGCCGATGTTGAACTTGCAGATGGCGGATTCGCGAGCGAGACGTCGGCGTTGAACGGACGGGACACCCGAACCGCCGTGAATCACCAGGGGAATGTCCGTCAATGCCTCGATCGCCGCGATTCTGGCCTCGTCGAGCCCGCCGGACTGGTCCCGTTGCAGATGTACGTTGCCAACCGAGACTGCCATCGCGTCGACGGCGGTATCGCGGGCAAACTGCGCTGCCTCGTCAGGGTCGGTGCCGGCGGAGGCTTCTCCCTGGTCATATCCCACAAAACCGATTTCGCCCTCGCAGGAGATGCCGGCGCCATATGCCAGTTCGGCAACCGCTGCCGTCTCGTCGATGTTCTGCGCCAGCGGCTTGCGGGAGCCGTCGAACATCAGGGAAGTAAAACCCGCATCCAGCGCCGCCTTGCACTCGTCCATCGTGTACCCGTGGTCGAGATGCGCGACCACCGGCACGTCCGCTTCATTCGCGAGGTGACGAAACATCCGACCCAGAATCGGCAGCGGCGTATGTGCCCGGCAGGACGGTCCCGCCTGCAGGATGACAGGGCAGTTCTCCGCTTCCGCAGCTTCGACGTAGGCTCGCATGTCTTCCCAGCCCAACGTCACGAGGCCTGCAACCGCGTATCTTCCGGCAAGCGCCGGCTGCAGCACCTCCGAAAGCGTCGCCAGCGTCATTTGAACTTGGCGATCATGTCCTTGATGCCGGGAATCGTCTCGAGCTGGTCGGCATGCGAGGGTTGAAAATACTGTATCAGCGATCGCTGGCTGAGCCCGCCGAGGATGGTGAAATAGTACATTTCGTATCCCGGCAGCACGCAGCAAGGGTGGTATCCGCGGTCAAGGCAGATCGTGGAGCCGTCGACGATGTGATAGGCGTCCCCCGGCTTGCCGTCCTCGCGCTGGAGCATTTGCACGCCGGAGCCGTGCTTTGGGCGGAACCGGAAGTTGTAGGTTTCGTCGTGGCGCGTCTCGTCGGGCAGGCGGTCGGTGTCGTGCTTGTGGCTCGGGAATCCCGACCAGCCGCCTGCACCCACGGTGAAGAGTTCGCTGACCAGCAGCCGGCCCACCTTGCCGTGCTGCTTCTGGCCCAGGATGTGCTTGATCTTGCGATGCGTCTTGGTGTCGTCGGAGCCGTACTGCACGAGGTCGAGCTCGTCTGAACGCACGGCAAATGGTTCAAGCACCTCGTCGAACTTCGCCCCGGCGACAAAGACCTCGGCGGCGTCTGACTTGCAGACCATGTCCGCCCTTGCACCGGTGGGCACATAGACACCTTCGGGCTCGCCGTCCCAGACGTCTTCGACGCGCCCGCCAAGGGCATCGAACCTGGCGCCCTCGACATCGACATCGACAGTGCCCGTGGCGGGAACGATGCAGGTCTCGTATCCCGGGACAGCGTATTCGAAGGCGTCTCCCTTCTTCAGCTTGACGATGTTAAAGTAGTTGAGCGGCACCGTCGTGTTGTCGGCATCGACGACGGGCTTGTTCTGGTTGTCGTAGGGGGCGATATGCATGGTTCCTATCCTTCAGTCGGGCCGGGATGATCGGCCAGGAATGCTTCAAGCGCTGGGGCGTCGGGCAGGGCCGGGGCACACCCGGGGCGAGAGACCGTGATGGATGCGCAGGCTGATCCCCGGAGGATCGCGGATTCCAGGTCATGCCCGTCGGCCAGCGAGGTCATGAGGCCAGCCATGAAGCTGTCTCCCGCACCTGTGGGCTTCAGCGCGTCGACGGGATAGATTCCCGTCCGGATTTCCTTGCCGCCCGCGAAGGTGATCGCGCCTTCATGGCCCATCTTGTAGACCACGATGTCAGCGGAAGTCTCCGAGAGGCTCCGGGCCTTGTCCAATCCCTTGTCGTAGTCTCCCGCCACGAAACCGAATTCCTCGTCATTTCCGACGATCATGTCGCATCCCGCGGCCGCACGGCTCAGCACTTCGGCGGCGACCTCAGGAGACGGCCAGGAATAGGGGCGGTAGTCGACGTCGAATATGATCGGAAGTCCGGCCGCCCTTGCAAGCTCGAAGGCCCTGAACGTGGCGGATCGTGACGGCTCCGCCGCAAAAACCGTGCCTGCAGTGATGAGTGCGCCGAACCGCTCGTATTCCACGGCTTCGATATCGCTCTCGTCCATCTGGAAGTCCGCCGCGCCGTTTCTGTAGATGACGTTCCGGTGGCCTTCGACCACGCTCTCGTAGACCGCAAGCGAGTTGCGGAATTCCCCGCCCACCTTGGCGACATGGGTCGTGTCAACCCCGTAGTGTCTCAGCCGATTGATGCAGTAGCTTCCGATCGAATCGTCAGACGTCCGCGTCACGAGAGCGGCCTTGCCGCCGAGCTTGCAGATCCCTGCGCCTATGTTCGCCGAACTGCCCCCGAGATCGACGGCCATGCGCTCGGCATCTTCCAGACGTATCCCTGCATCTGTGAAGAAGTCGATGCCGGCGCGTCCCACGATGATGAAGTTGTTCTGACGGATTCCGTCCAGCAGACCCGCCATCAGACGCCCTTTCGCTGACGGGCACGAGCCGCCTCGATCTCGACATGCTTCTCGCGGACGCTGGCATTTTCGGTGACATGGGGGGTGCCGACTTCCCACCACGTGTGGCCTTCCGTGGTCCAGCCCTCGTAGGCGTCCACCTTCATCACGATGACATAGGTCCCGTCGCTGGCCTGCGCCCGCTTGAACGCCTCGCCGAGATCCTTGGCGTGTTCGACCGTTTCCGCCTCGGCTCCCATGGCGCGCGCATGCGCCTCGAAATCGACTTCAACCAGGTTGGTGGCGGTCGGCGTGTCTGCAAAGAGGTTGTTGAAACTCTCCTGCCCGACGTTGTTCTGAAGCTTGTTGATGACGGCGAAGCCGCCGTTGTCGAGGACTAGGATTATCAGTTTCCTCTCCGTCAGGACCGACGAGAATATGTCCGAGTTCATCATGAGATACGATCCGTCACCGCAGAAACTGATCGTGTCGCGTTCGGGATCGCGTTCCATCTGGGCAATGCGCGCGCCCCAGGCGCCGGCGATCTCGTAGCCCATGCAGGAAAAGCCGAACTCGACATCAACGGTGCCGGTGGCCAGCGTCTTCCAGTTCGCGGTCACTTCCGCAGGCAGGCCGCCAGCCGCCGCCACGATCCTGTCACGCTCGTGGCAGAGCTCGTTCACGATGCCGATGGCCTGCGCGTAGGAGTTCGGCCGGTTTCCGACACGCGTGTTGTTCACGACGTAGTCGTTCCATTTGGCCCGCTCGGCCTGTGCCTTCGAGGTCCATTCGCTGGGCGCAACATATCCTGCGGCGGACTGGAGTTCGGGAAGGGTTCGCTTGCAGTCGCCGATCACGGTTGCAGCCAGGTGCTTGGCGGCATCGTGCCGGGCCACGTTCAGGCCGACGAATCCGGCGTCTCTTGCAAATGCGGTCCATGAACCCGTGGTGAAGTCCTGAAGCCGCGTGCCGACGGCCAGCACAAGGTCAGCCTTCTCGGCGATGGAATTTGCGCAGTCGGATCCGGTCACGCCGATCGGTCCGATGTTCAGCGGGTGGTCGTTCAAGAGATTGGCACGCCCGGCGATCGTCTCCACGACGGGGATTTGGGTGGCTTCGGCAAATGTCGTGAGTTCAGCAACGGCGTCGCCATACTGAACGCCGCCGCCCGCGATGATCATCGGTCGCTTCGAGGACTTGAGCAGTGCGGCCGCGTTGGCGATCTCGGAAGAATCAGCGGGCTGCGACCGAACGTGGTGCACGCGCCTTTCGAAGAGCTGAAGGGGATAGTCATATGTCCATCCCTGGGTGTCCTGCGGAAGCGCGATGAAGGCGGGCCCGCAATCCGCCGGGTCAAGCATCGTGCCGACAGCCGCCGGCAGCGACTGGATGATCTGGGCAGGATGCGTGATCCGGTCCCAGTACCGGCTCACCGTCTTAAAGGCGTCATTCAGGCCGAAGGCGGGATTGCCGAAGTGCTCGACCTGCTGCAGCACGGGGTCAGGCAGCCGCGTCAGGAACGTATCTCCGCAAAGCATCAGGACGGGCAGCCGGTTGGCATGGGCAAGGGCGGCGCTGGTGAGGAGGTTTGCGGTCCCGGGTCCGGCGGATGCGGTGCAGAACATGAAGCGCCGTCGCAGCCACGCCTTTGCGTAACCCGCCGCGGCGAATCCCATCCCTTGTTCGTTTTGGCCGCGATAGAGAGGCAACGTGTCCTTGACGTCAGCGAGCGCCTCGCCGAGGCAGGTGACATTGCCGTGACCGAAGATGCCGAATCCGCCTCCGCACAGCCGGTATTCGGCGCCGTCTATCTCGATGAACTGGCTTTCAAGAAAACGCACGATGGCCTGCGTCACTGTCAGCGTCACCGTTCTTTCAGCCATCCCTGGCCTCCTTGCAATTCTGATGTTGACCGCTTGCGCGAAAGAACAGAAAAGATACGGGATTTGCAACCGGTTGCAACAGGCAACGAGAGGGCATAGGCATGTCCGATCTAGGCATAGGCATCGTTGGCGGAGGCTATATGGGCAAGGCCCGTGCCGTGGCGTTTTCTGCAGTTGGAGCGGTTTTTGACACCACGCTTCGGCCACGGCTCGAGATGGTTGCCGCGTCCTCGCCAGAAGCCGCCGAGCGTTACCGGAAGCAGTACGGCTTCAGGCGCGCGGTGGCGGACTGGCGCGAGCTGGTTGATGACGACCGGGTCGAGGCGGTCATTGTCGCCACGCCCCAAAGCCTGCACAGGGAAATTGCCTGTACGGCGCTTGCGCTAGGCAAGCCGGTGCTCTGCGAAAAGCCGCTCGGCGCCTCGCTTAAGGATAGCCGTGCGATGGTTGCAGCGGCCGAAGCGTCAGGCGCCGTCAACATGATGGGCTTCAACTACATTCGCACGCCTGCTGCGCAATTTGCGCACAAGCTTTTGCTGGAAGGCCGGATCGGCGACGTGACGTGCTTTCGGGCCGAACATACCGAGGATTTCCTCTCTGACCCGGAGGCACCGGCCACTTGGCGAACCCAAGGCCTCGCAAACGGCACCATGGGAGATCTTTCGCCTCACATCATCAACGCCGCACACAGGCTGATGGGGCCGATTGCGCAAGTCATCGGCTTGGTCGAGACGGTTCACGCCGAACGCTCCGGAAAAAGCGTCACCAATGACGACCAGGCACTGATGATGGTGCGTTTCGAAAGCGGTGTGGCGGGCAGCATATTCGTCAGCCGCGTGGCGACGGGCCGCAAGATGGGCTACGCCTACCAAGTCGACGGCACGCGAGGCGCGATCCGGTTTGACGGAGAGGACCAGAATTCTCTTTGGCTGTATGCAGCGGAGGGTCCGGACTCTGAGCGAGGGTTTCGCAAGATACTGACGGGGCCTGACCATCCGGACTATCTTCCCTTTTGCCAGGGGCCGGGACACGGAACCGGCTTCCAGGACCAGGTCATCATCGAGGCCAAGGACTTTCTGACTGCAATCGCGCAAGGAGAGTCCCTTTGGCCGGATTTCAGGGAGGGGCTTCAGGTGAACCGCGTGATCGCGGCGGTCCATGCCTCGCATGTCGAGAGATGCTGGAAGGATGTCAGTGAATTCTGAGAATGGAGACAGGCCAATGATCCTGATTGGCAACGCGCCGTGCAGCTGGGGCGTGGAATTCGCCGATGATCCGAGGAACCCGCCATGGCGCCAGGTCCTGGGGGAAAACAGGGACGCAGGATACACGGGCATCGAGCTTGGTCCCGTCGGGTACATGCCCGAGGATCCGGCAGTGCTCTCGGAGGCCCTGGACGAGTTCGGTCAGACGCTGATCGGGGGCGTCGTGTTTCGTCCGTTTCATGATCCGGCCCAGTGGGAGGACGTGCTGGACGGCTCCGTCCGGACCTGCAAGGCGCTCGTGGCGCATGGGGCGAGGCACTTGGTCCTGATCGACTCTATTTCAGAACGCCGCGCGGCCACGGCGGGCCGAGCCGACGAGGCCGAACAAATGGACTGGCTGGAGTGGGAGGCCTATCGCGACCGGATTGTTGCCGTGTCAAAGATGGGAGCCGAAGAGTACGGCCTGACGGTTGGCATTCACGCGCATGCCGCAGGGTTCATGGACTTCGAGCCAGAACTGGAGAGACTTCTGAACGAGGTTGACGAGAGCATTCTGAAGATCTGTTTCGATACCGGGCACCACTCGTATGCGGGCTTCGATCCTGTGGCCTTCATGGAGCGGCATATGGCGCGCATCAGCTACGTGCACTTCAAGGACATAGATCCTGCGGTCAAGTCCAGGGTGATTGCAGACAGGATCGGGTTCTATGACGCCTGTGGGCAAGGAATTTTCTGTACGCTGGGCAACGGCGATGTGGACTTCCCGCGTGTCAGGGACATTCTCCTGGAGCACGGTTTCGACGGCTGGTGCACTGTCGAGCAGGACTGTGATCCGGCCGGTGCGACGTCGCCGATCGAGGATGCGCGCTACAATCGCGAGTACCTCGGGTCCATCGGGTTCGAGGATCGCTGAACACGCGCGAGACCGGCGGGGAAGCCCTGTGCATCCGACCGCGTTTCTGCCGAAGTCAAGAAGTTCCGGCATCGCCGTGATCTCGTTGGACCGGTCGTCGACCCCGACCTGGCCGAGTGTCAGGAGCACGCCCTCAGCGAAGGAGGCGGCGAGGTGCAGCGGCAATTGACGAGCCGCACGGATTGCAATCTGGGTCTTGACGGGCTTCATGGTAGGTTGAGGGTCGTACAATGACCTTTCTGACGCTTGTACTGCGCAAGGCTTGGACCCTTTTTTCCGGCCTGTCGTCCGCGTTGCTGATCGCGGCGAGCGTGCCGGATCCGGCGGTGGCGCAAGACGTCCGGGACGGGACGCCGCGCATCGCCGTGATGTCCGCCTTTGCCCCGGAACTGGAAATTCTCAAGGGGGAACTGCGTGACAGCTCGGAGCATTTTGCGAACGGCGTGAACTTCGCAACCGGCACGCTGGAAGGACATAAAGTCGTGCTGTTCCTGAGCGGGATCAGTGTCGTCAACGCTGCGATGACTGCGCAGCTTGCGTTCGACCGATTTGCCATCGACAGGATCGTGTTTTCCGGCATCGCAGGCGGTGTCGACCCTTCGCTCGGCATAGGCGACGTGGTGATCGCAAAGCGTTGGGGGCAGTACCTGGAGATGCTGTTCGCGCGCGAGGTCGAAGGCGGTTGGGCGACAATGCCGTTCTTCGAGTATCCTTTCGGGAACTTCGGCATGATGTTTCCCCGCTCGGTCACGGTGCTGCGTGCCGGAGCCGACGGGCCCGAGGCTCGCTTCTGGTTCCCGGTGGACGAGGCGATGCTGGACGCGGCGCGCAGCGCATCGGACATGGTGACGCTTGCGCGCTGCACTGCAGACGGCCGTTGCCTCGACAGGCCTCCACGCGTTGTGGTCGGCGGTTCCGGGGTCTCGGGTGGGGCTTTTGTCGACAATGCGGCTTTCCGGACGTGGATCTACGAGACGTTCAGTGCGCAGCTCCTGGACATGGAGAGCGCTGCAGTCGCCCATGTCGCCTATGCCAACGACGTGCCGTTCGTCGCGGTGCGCAGTCTCGCCGACCTTGCCGGCGGCGGGGAAGGCGCGAACCAGATGGAAACATTCCTCGATCTTGCGGCGGGCAACGCGGCCGCAGTCGTCAAGGCGATGTTGAGAGAGATGCCGGTTCGGCCCTGAAAGGCAGGTCCGGTCAGTACAGAAGGTTCAGGACGCCGAGCGAGACGATGAGGAACAGGATCGACATGAATACTCCTGCCCGCATGAAATCGACGACCGAATAGCCGCCCGGTCCCATGATAAGCGCGTTGACCTGATGCGTCGGGATCAAGAAGGAATTCGAGGTGGATATCGCGACCGTCAGGGCAAAGAGGGCGGGGTCCGCATCCGCGCCGAGGGCAATGTTCACGGCAAGTGGCACAAGTAGAACCGTCGCTCCGACGTTTGACATCACGAGCGTGAAGAACGTGGCCAGAACCGCAATTGCGGCCTGGAGAACCCAGAGCGGCATTCCGTCCATGGCAACGAGAATCAGGTCGGCGATCCAAGCGGCCGTTCCCGTCGCCTGCACCGCCTGTCCCAAGGGAATGAGACTGGCCAGCAGAAAGACGGTTTGCCAACTGACTGCGGCGTAGGCTTCCTCGATGGATATCACTCGACTGAGGATCATTCCGACGGCGCCGACCAGCAGGCAAAGTGAAAGAACGAGGTTGGAAAACAGGACCAGCGCGATCGCAATGGCGAAGAACAGGAGCGCCCAGCCGATCTTCTTGGGCCTTATGTCCTCGTGAGGAAATTCGGTTGTCACCACAACGAAGTCGCGATCCGCCTCCAGTCGCACCAGGGCCTCCCACGGTGTGTGACAAACCAGCGTGTCTCCGGCCGCGAGCGGCATGGTGCCAAAATCCGGGCTGTCCTGCGTGACTGCATTTCCGCCACGGTAGACGATCAACGGGGAAAGCCCGTAGACCTTGCGGAGCCAGAGCTCCCGCATGCTCTTGCCGATAATCCCGGATCCCGGCGGAATCACGACCTCGGCAATGCCTGCCTTGCCTGGATGGAGCGTTTCCGCAAAAGTCTCGAGTTCCGATGCCTCGGGAAGCTCGAAGGCGTCCTTGAAATCCGCTATGTCCCGGGCGTCGGAAATTATCGCGAGCTTGGCTGGCGCCTCGATGAGAACGTCCCGCGGCGGGGCGGTGTAGGTCCGGCCCTGGAATGCCGTCGCAATGACCTGGACATTGAAGGCGCGCTGGAGATCGCCCAGCGTATGGCCGGCGAGAAGGCTGCCGTGAGGCACGTCGATTTCGTGAATGACGCCGTCAAGCCCGTATGTCGCGTTGAAATACTCAAGTGTCGACTGCGCCGTACCGGAATCGTCGCGCGCAGTGCTCGGCAGCACGAACTTGCCAAACAGGATGAAGTAGAGGAGGCCGGTCGCAACCAAAGCAATTCCGATCGGCGTGACGGAAAAGAGAGAGTAGGTGTCCATCTGGGCGCCTTCTCCCAGCGTCTCGTTAATGGAGACGAGCAGATCGTTCAGGAGGATCAGAGGCGACGAGCCGACCAAGGTCATGGTGCCGCCGAGGATGGCGCAGAAGCCCATCGGCATCAAAAGCCGTGACATGGGCAGGCCCGTTCTCGTGGACACCCGGTTGACCACGGGCAGGAAGAGAGCCGCCGCGCCGACATTCTGCATGAAACTGGAGATCACGCCGACCGTGGAGGAGATCAGGAAGATGACCCGGGACTCCGTCTTGCCGCCGACCCTTGTGATCCATGCCGCCACGGTTGACATCGCACCGGTTCGGTCAAGGCCCGCGCCGATGATCATCACCGCGATGATCGAGATTACGGCGTTGGAGCCAAACCCGCTGAACAGCTGACGGAGGTCAGCAAGGCCTTCAAGTCCGGGCACCATTGTCAAAAGGCCCAGAAGCACCATGATCGAGAACGCGGCGACATCGACACGCACGATTTCCGAGACAAAGAGCCCGACGGTAATCGCCAGGATCGCCAGAACGACAGTCATCTCGAATGTAAGGCCAAGTGCCTCCACGTTGCCGCCTTTCGTTTGCGTTGTTCAGAGCGTTATGTCTTGAAACCGGAATTCCTGTCCGGATCAATGGGGTCCGGGGAAATTTCCGGCTTCGGGCGACATTTGCCTGACTTTCGTGATCAGGTCGGACTGTCTCGCAAGTTGACATGTTCTTGCCGGAAGCGGCTTGACGATTCCATCGATAGTGCGCCTCGGCTCTTCAGTTGTGAACATTGCAGACAGCCTGACGCTGCGATCCGATTCGGGCCGACACCGATCGCTCACGGGACTCGCGGTCAGCCAACCAGTCCTCAAATCCCAGGATCGTTTGTCCAGCGGCTACAGACGCACGCCAATCCGCCTGATTGTCAGGAGCTACCCGTTCCGAATCCGGAAGGATGACTCCGTTTACCATCCATGATGCGACGGGGATGCCCCTCAACCAGTCCGAGACAGAGGGAATTCGTCGACAATCTTCTCGGACATGCTGTTCCGCGACGAATCGCACCGGCACCACCCGCCCGTCAGAATTGACGAGCGAGCGGCCGAATACCCGCTGCGCCTCAAAGATGCCGTGGCTGTGATGTCTCAGGGCCCGATGGACCGGAAGCGCTTCATGAGCCTTCGAAGCATCGAACCAGTCATGAATCGCATGATAGTCTGCTGGCACCCCACCGAATTTTCTCGCGGAACTTTCCGCATGGTGATCGGGATGCGCCATCTCAGACGTCCTCGTGGACCGATTCAAAGCTATCGTAGATGAACGCGACGTGATTGACGTCGATCCGATCCTTGCCAATGTCCCACGTCAACGTGCCCTCGCCGCCGTCATCGATTTCAAAGCCGGGATTCAGGTTGTATGCAATCGCCCAGATGAAGTCTGCAAGCCTGGTGGCCAATTCCTTGACCTCGATATCCGTCGGCGACACGGTGACGTGGTTTACATTGCCGGAATCGCCGTAGCCGTCGTAACCGGCTTCGACCCGCTCCACGCCCTTGGTGCACAGCAGATCCCGCAGTTCGACACGTTCCCTTCGCCGCGCCTCTCCCGCCTTGCGCTCTCTCTCGTCCCAATCCGCTGCCGCAGAAGTCCTTGGGCGGCTGTCACCGTTCGGGGCACCAGGGTCATTGGTCATTGTCGAATTTCTCCTTTGCTAACGAATGAAGATCTGTTTCAAGACACGTAATGTTCAATTTATGTTCCTATCTCTGCTTGATATTGTTCATCATATGTTCCATAATGCGCATGTCAAGCCAATCTCCTGGAGCCTTGTCCACGATGGATCTGCAGACCAGCCCGTCGGTTCGATCGCCGCAAGAATTATGCGTCCATTCAATCCTTTGCGCCGCCTGCAGGCGCATCCTGATCTCGCGGAATCAACTAGCGGCCGGTGTCGTCCGGCGATGTGTCGCGCTCCAGGGACGAGTCAGGCCTTTCCGCCGAATCATCGAATTCGGGTCTCGCCAGAACGATTCGGACGGAAGGATTCCCGAACGGCAGAGCGGACGGCAAACCGTCCGGCTCTGGCGTGCTTCATGCGCGACCCGTTCAGATCTTCTCAACTGGTCTCTTGGGGGACGTGATCCGCTCAATTTCGAAAGGGAGTCCTGTAAATGGCGATGAAGACCGGAACGTCAGGGGTCGGAACCCTGGCAAATCGGCCCGGGCACGAGTGCCGGGCGATCCGATTCAATTTCAGGGGACCGTGTCAGGAACGTGACGATGCGGTCGAACCAGGAGTCTGGATCCATGTAAGGCACTCCAGAAGTGCGGCAGAGACTGAGGTCGAGGAGGGAGCGGCAGCTTCCAGTGAGCCCAAGGGAAGCGGCAAGTCGAAGAAGTCGTCAGGAAAGGTCAACAGGACTCGCGAGATTTGCGGTTATGTGACCGACGCAATTGTCGATGCATTGGCACGAGGCTCTCCGCCTTGGCGGACCCCTTGGCAGCCTGGGCGCGGTGCGGCCCTGTTGCCGCTTCGCGCCTGTGGTACGCCATACCGGGGAATCAACGTGGTCATGCTCTGGCGCAAGGCAATTGCCATGGGATACTCGGCGCCGTTCTGGATGACTTATCGTCAGGCAGCGGCGCGCGGAGGACAAGTTCGCAAGGGCGAGCGCGGCACAAGGGTCATCAAGGTCGGAACCGTGGTGCGCGAAAGTGAAACTCCGGATGAGGAGCCGATGAGATTCGGGTACTTGCGATCATATCGGGTCTTCAATCTGGATCAGATTGATGGCTTGGACGATCAGTTTCGCGCAGCCGCAGATCGGCCGAAGATTTCTGGAGCAGGCATTGACCCCGCGCTGATGGCATGGTTCCGGCGGCTGGACGTGGGGCTCGAGACTTCCGGGGCGCCTCGCGCATTCTATGATGTTACGCGTGACGTGATCCACATGCCGCCCGAGGATTGTTTCAAGGACGGAGCCACCTACGCCGGAGTGCTCTTGCACGAGACGATTCATGCGACCGGGGCTCCGCACAGGCTCGACCGGCGATTGAGCGAGGCATTCAGCGACACCCGATATGCGCATGAAGAACTCGTCGCAGAACTTGGTTCGGCCATGGCGGGAGCATTGCTTGGCATAGAGCCTCGCTTCGATGAGAATGCAGCCTACTTGAAGGAGTGGATCAAGATCCTGAAATCGGATCAACGAGCGATCCTGAAAGCGGCTTCGGCAGCCCAGGCGGCTTGCGACTGGCTGATCACGCAGGCGGGCGACCTTGCCGGCAACCCGGTCGTCGCGAATCAACCAGGAGATTCCGAGTCGACGGCCATTGCCGATGGCCGATAGGGCTGGGGTCAATGGTGTACTAATACCAAACCAACAAAGTAATCACGGATAGAAGCCGCCCCGAGATTCACAGCACGGCCCACTTTCTGGCAGTGATCCGCATGATCTCCGCCTTGTTCGAGACGAATCCGTTCCACACCTCTTCGACGGTTTCTCTGACATG
>JAJEGW010000011.1 GCA_022819605.1 Silicimonas sp.
TGGAAAGCCAGAACGTGGGTCTGGGCTCTGCGGGCGGCATCTACGCCATCATTCTCGCAAACATCGTGGCGCTGTTCCTGATGCGCATCGTGGGGAGGAGCCTTGATGCCTGAGATGCGAACGCTGCCCCTGCGGATCCCTCTCGCGTCGCTCCCGTGCAGAGCGCCGGAGGTCGGCTCGGAACATTGGGGAGGCAACTGACATGGCCCGTGCCGTCACACCCCGCCGCAAGGCACTGAACACGTTGATCGCGTGGGCAATTGGCCTGGTGATCTTTTTTCCGATCCTCTGGACGATTCTGACCAGTTTCAAGACGGAGGCGCAGGCAATAAACGATCCGCCGCTGTTCCTGTTCTTTGACTGGACGATAGAGAACTACGGCGTCGTGCAAGACCGATCCGACTACATGCGCTATCTCTGGAATTCGGTGATCATCGCGGGCGGTTCGACGCTTCTTGGCATCGTTGTCGCCGTGCCGGCCGCGTGGTCGATGGCCTTCGTGCCCTCGAAGCGCACCAAGGACATTCTGCTATGGATGCTTTCGACCAAGATGCTGCCGGCCGTCGGCGTGCTCTATCCGATCTACCTGTTGTTCATCGAGCTCGGGCTGCTCGACACGCGCACGGGACTCGTGATCGTGCTGATGCTGATCAACCTGCCGATCATCGTCTGGATGCTGTATACGTATTTCAAGGAGATTCCCGTCGATATCCTTGAAGCCGCGAGAATGGACGGCGCAACATTGCGTGGAGAGATACTTCACGTCCTCATGCCGATGGCCGTGCCCGGCATTGCGTCAACCATTCTCCTGAGCCTGATACTGGCATGGAACGAGGCGTTCTGGACGCTGAACCTCACGGCGGCCAAGGCTGGACCGTTGACCGCATTCATCGCCAGCTACTCGAGCCCGGAAGGCCTGTTCTTCGCCAAGCTTAGCGCGGCATCGACAATGGCGATCGCGCCGATCCTCATTCTCGGCTGGTTTAGCCAAAAGCAACTTGTTCGCGGCCTAACATTCGGTGCCGTAAAATAGGGTGGAGCCATGGGACGTATCGTACTTGACCAAGTGTCGAAGAGCTTCGGGGACGTTGAGGTCATCCCGCCGCTGGAACTGCTGATCGAGGACGGGGAATTTGCCGTTTTTGTCGGCCCTTCAGGCTGTGGCAAGTCAACGCTGCTTCGTCTCATTGCGGGTCTCGAAGACGTGACCGGTGGCAAGATCGAGATTGACGGCCAGGACATGACCAGCGTGCCGCCGGCAAAGCGCGGCCTGGCGATGGTCTTTCAGTCCTACGCGCTTTATCCGCATATGAGCGTCAGGAAGAACATTGCCTTTCCGTTGCGCATGGCGGGACTCGACAAGGAAGAGCAGGAGCAACGTGTCGCTCACGCGGCGAGCGTCCTGAATCTCTCCGACTATCTCGACCGCCGCCCGGGCCAGCTTTCGGGCGGTCAGCGTCAGCGGGTCGCGATCGGGCGCGCCATCGTGAGGGAACCGGCCGCATTCCTGTTCGACGAACCGCTCTCGAATCTTGACGCCGCACTTCGGGTTGGAATGCGCCTCGAGATCAGTGAACTGCATGAGCGCCTTGGGACCACGATGATCTACGTGACGCACGATCAGGTCGAGGCGATGACGATGGCGGACAAGATCGTCGTTCTCAATTTTGGAAACATCGAGCAGGTCGGAAGTCCGCTGGAGCTCTACCGCGAACCGCGAAATGTGTTCGTTGCAGGATTCATCGGCTCTCCGCGCATGAACCTGATCGAGGGAAATGAGGCCGCACGTCACGACGCGCACTCCATCGGCATCCGCCCAGAGCACATTGCCGTATCTGGAAGCGAGGGCAATTGGTCCGGCGTCGTCGGCGTTTCGGAGCATCTTGGCTCCGACACGTTTTTTCATGTTCACGATACGGGAGTCGCCGAGACGATCACCGTTCGTGCCGATGGCGAGGTCGGGTTCCGGCACGGCGACAAGGTGCATCTGGCTCCAAGGCAAGACGCCATTCACAGGTTCGACGAGAAAGGTCTCAGGATTTGACGCGAACCGTTGGCATGTTCTCGTTGGTGACGGGCGGTATGCACGAGATCGGGCGGGCAATCTACGAAGCCTCCTCGGCATTCCGGTAGGTAAGCAGGTCTACCGTGTCGGGATTTCGGAAATGCCGGAACTCCGTCGTCCTTGTCATGATGAATGTCATGCCCGATCAGTCGGAACCGGGCGCTGGCCGTTCGGTCGATCCGTTGTCGGGCGCTCGCTGACCAAATCACGAACAACTCCCGAATCGCCGGCAAGCACGAACTTGAGATGCACGTCGATGCTGCAGCCATCCTGCGCAGCGCAGTTCCGATGGCGACACGTGTTGCGCTGGGCGACCGACATGCCTCCGGCAGACTTTCCATTTTCTGATCCGACCCGGCGGGACCTGCCTAGTGAGGCATGCCTTCAATGCCCAGGTGGCAGCGCGGCGATTCTCACTGCGTTTGCGGCAACTCCTTTTGGATCTTGTCCCCGGCTTCCACGCGACCCGGTACCACCACCCTTGCATTGATGCCGCGAAGGCAAAGCTCCCTCCCGCGCCGGGAGTTCACGAACTTCAACGCTTCGACTCCGAAGCGGGACATGAATTTCTTGCAACCGGTGTGAGGGACTGCGGTCACCTCTACCGTTGCCGAACCCATGACAAGCCTGGTTCCGGCGGGAAGATTTTCCTTCGACAGATCCAGTTCAACGAAGAACTGATCGCCGGCGAGAGCCCAACGGTCCCTGGACCCGGCAAGCAGCGATATGGTCCGAGAGTTCATCAGGGTGAGTTGCATGTCCGGATGTGCAGACCCGTCTTTCGTCATTCCGCTTCCACGAGTGCGCCAGTTGTCACCGACCAGTCCTGCGTCGACATCCAGTTCGCCAATGTCCACTTCTTCCCGCCTGTCGGTGTCAGGTCGGCGAACGATCATCGCGACCACCCCTTCGTCCTTTGGTGACGCCTGAATGCAGGGCAAGCCTGACTCGAGTTCGCCTGCACTTCTAATGCACACTGCACGGTTCCTCTCTCTGATTTCAGGTGCCGAAATTGGGGCTGCGATTCGCAGCGGCACCGGTTCGTATTGCCGAAGTTGCAGGATTGACATCCATGCTTCTAGGTATCGATCCCTGCCTCAACGGACGTCACTTCTAGGACATGGATTGTCTGGGCGCCAGACCCTTCAGAAGTTGGTACCGATGCACCGCCCTTCCCGCGCAATGCATTGAAGGGGTGGCTTGCCGGGATCGCGGGTTCGAGAATGTAAGTGTGGCGGGCCCGCGAACCTACGCACGGGGACCGGTTGGTCGGCTGGTCGGATCGGGACTACTGCTCCGAACCGGGAGCGGAGAACGCGCATACGAATTGGACGAATGCGAGCGGTGTCCCGCGCGTACTTGATGCCGACATGCCCGATTGCGGCAATCACGCCACCATGTCTTCCAGAACATGACGAAACGTATCGGCGGGCTCATGTGCAAGAGTCGCCGCCGAGATGCCTGCAGAATTCTCGATGTAGCGCCCGACCATCGCATAGCCCAGGGAGTAGCCTGTCCATCGTGGAAGGTCTCTCCAGCCGAAGTACCACCGAAAATGATCGTAGGCATCAGAATCCCACGCGGACAGTGCGGCCCGTGCGCACTCGACAAGATTCGACCCGCTGACAGCGCTTTCCCACAATTCCGGCGGCGATCGGTAGAGCTGCTTGCAGAATTGCCCTGCCAGACCTTCGGATGCCAGCGTTTCGCCCAGCCGCTCGCCATAACCCGGACCGCGCCACCGGTGAATGTGGTGAAGCTCATGCGCGACCATCCGTGCAATTGGTTCGCCCATGTTCTTCGGCAGCGCGGCGTTGTCTGGATCAAATTTCAGCCGCATCTCGGTTGCTGACGGCGTGTGGCCGACGTACCCCGTCTCCGGGATGACCCAGTCTGAGGTCGCTTGAACGACGACTTCGACTGCAACCGGCGGCATCACCAGTTCGGCGCGCTGACGGGCATCATCGATGTCCGCTCTGATCTGGTCAGCGAAACCGTCGAGCCGTCCGCCCGCGTCGTCAAAACAGATTCGCCAGCAGGCCATCGTCGTGCTCCGTTCCGTCCAATTGTCGATTCCACGCAGCATATGCGCCTGGCGCCAATACCACGATGCAGGGTGCATGCGGAAAGTGTCTCTATGAAATTTCCTGCTCGGTCTTGTTTGCCGCAGGTACGCAGGTCCGCACAGAAGTGTCCGCGAAGGCGAATTCGCGCCGACTCCACATGGGGCCGTGAATCAAAAGGAACGGACTCGACAGGCATTGCTGCGGACGCAGGCAGGCGATCCGGATGATTACTGCCCTCCGGATCGCTCCATGTACTGACGTCGCGGTGTGTCGCAGTTCGCGTGAAGATCCTTCCCGGCATTGGAGCATACGAGCCAGACGCGAGGATTGAGGACAGCAAGTTCAATTGGGTCTGCCCAAAGGTTCAGGGTGTCCGTGAAATAGATGATATCTGTTGTAAAAGTCCCAATCATCATGCCCTAGATTTCCAATCATCATGTAAGCTAATCCCGATTGTCATGGACTTGGAATAAGCACATGTATGATCGATTGATCAAACGCAGGATCGAGGAAGCCCTTGAAGACACGCCCGTGGTCCTGGTGGTGGGACCGCGCCGGGCCGGCAAGACCACTCTGGTGCAAGCCATTGAGAGAGGCGACCGAACTTACTTTACGCTCGACGATCCGGCGACCCTCGATGCCGCACAGTCCGACCCGGTTGGCTTTGTGCGGCAACTGGAACGGGCGACGATTGATGAAATCCAGCGCGCGCCGGATCTGTTGCTCACGATCAAGAAGTCCGTGGACGAAGGCAAGCGTCCCGGAAGGTTCCTGCTCACTGGCTCGGCCAATTTACTGACGTTGCCGCGCATCGCCGACAGTTTGGCTGGCCGGATGGAAACAATCCAGATGCTTCCTTTGGCCCAAGCCGAAATCATTGGCACCGTGCCATCTTTTTTGGAACGCTTGTTCGAAGGAAAGCTGCAGGGCGTTCGGAACAACCATATTGACGACGACATCGTTCGCAGGGCCATGAGCGGAGGATTTCCCGAGATGCTTGGTCGCGAGAGCGAGCGCCGCCGCACAAGCTGGGCGCGTTCCTACCTGCCATCGGTCCTGACACGCGATCTCAGGGACATCGCCGACATGAAAAAGTTGACCGAGCTTCCAAGATTCGTGCAGCTGTTGGCCGAACACTCCGGACAGCTCGTCAATTTTTTCAGGATCGCTGCCGGCATCAATGTCAGCCACAAGACCGCACATCGCTACATCGTGCTGCTTGAACAGATATTCCTGGTTTCGGCATTGCGACCGTGGCATTCAAATGCGCTCAAGCGGATCGTCAAGACTCCAAAGCTGCACTTTCTCGATTCCGGTTTGTTGGCAGCAACACGAGGACTCAGCATCGAACGCGTGACGAAAAGTCGCGATCTGATTGGGGCACTGCTCGAAAGCTTCGTTTACTCTGAGATCAGGAAGCTGATGACCGCATCGGATTTGTGGTTGAGCCTCTTCCATTTTCGCGACCATATGAATCGCGAGGTGGACATCGTCCTTGAGCGCAATGACGGCTTGATTGCAGGTATTGAAGTGAAAGCGTCCGCAACGGTAAGATCGAGCGATTTCTGCGGCCTGAAGGTTCTTGAGGAGACTTGCGGAAACAGGTTCGCCTTCGGTGTCGTGCTTCATGACGGCACTGACGTCGTTCCTTTTGGAGAGCGAATGGCCGCTGTCCCCATATCGGCCTTGTGGGATTGACATATCGAACCTCGTGCTCGGAGGCACGGCACGCCGCACAATCTGTCATGCATTCGTGGACTCTGCCAAGGCTCCGTTGCCGATGACGAGATCGGGCCACGGTGCCGCACCATGCCGGCGTTCACGCAAAGTGGTCCGGGCGGCGCGGAATCCTCTCGAAGCGGCTATTCCTTCTCCTTGTCGTCCGAAACGCGCTTGACGTCCTCGAGCGCGCCGCCCATCGACAGGCCCAGTTCATCCCCAAGCGATTTCAGGGCAGGGAGCTGCACGGCCATACCAAGAATCGACTCCAGGGCCTGATTGACCGGAGTCTTGCCGGCATCCCCCCCGTCGCCGGAGATTCCGCCGCCCAATCCGGTGACGTTGTGGATCTTGATCGTTTCGATCTTTTCGGCCGGCCTGACCATTTCCGATATGGCCTTTGGCAGGGTCTCGATCCGCGCCAGTTCCTCCTTCATCTCGACAAGGCGTGCGTCGAGCGCGTTCTCCGCCTCGTGCAGGGCTTTCTGGCCTTCGGCTTCGGCCAAGAGCGCCTCGCGCTTTGCGGCTGCGCGTTCGCGGTCAGAGTCGGCTTCCGCCTTTGCCGACTGCAGGCGGGCAGCCGCATGGTCCACGGACGCATCCTTCTCGGCCTTCGCCAGTGTCCGCAGGCGCGCGCCTTCCGCTTCCGACTGTTCCTGGGCCGCGATCAGTGCCAGCATCTTGTCCCGCTCGGCTTCGGCCAGGCGCTGTGCCGTGGCGATCGACGCCTCGGCCTTGGCCGCTTCTGCCCGGGCAACGTCCGCTGCGGAGCGGGCGGCGCTTTCCGCCTTGGCTTTTTCGGCCACAGCGATCTGTCGTTCCTGCTGCTTCAGCTGCAAGTCCCGTTCCTTGGCAATCTCGGATGCCTGAACTTCCAGGTCGCGCGCGATCTCGGCAGCTCGGATTGCGCGGTCGCGGGCCACCTCCGCTTCGCGAACGGCCTTTTCCTTGGTGATGCGTGCGGCTTCCGCCTCGCGCTCTGCATCCGCACGCTGCCGTGCGATCTCGGCCTGCTGACCGGCCTTGAGCGTTTCGATTTCCTCGTGCTGGCTAATCCGGGCCTGCTCCTCGTCGCGCTCGATTTCCAGCTTTCGGCGCGTTGCCTCCATCGACGACAGGCTGACCGACACTTCAGCGTCAGCGTCAATCTGCGCGCGTTCCTTCTTGGACGTTGCTATGACCTCGGCCAGCTTGCGCATGCCGACCGCGTTGAACGCGTTGTTTTCATCCAGCGCGGCAAAGGGTGTCTGGTCGAGGGCGGTCAGCGACACGGACTGGATGCGCAGCCCGTTTTCGGCAAAGTCCTCCGCAATCAGCTGGCGGACCTCCTTCACGAAGCTCGATCGTCCCTCGTGCAGTTCGTCGAGAGTCATTTGCGCTGCCACCGAACGGAGCGCGTCGACAAGCTTGCCTTCGACGATTTCGCGGAGCTTGTCGGCGGTGAACGTGCGGTCGCCCAGCGTTTGCGCGGCCCTGGCCACGGCCTCCGCATCCGTGTCCACGGCAACAGAAAAGCTCGCCCCGATATCGACGCGCAGCCGATCCTTCGTGATCAGGCTGTCCTCGCCGGAACGCTTCACTTCGAGGCGCAACGTGCGCATGTTTACCTCGGTGACCTCATGGAAGTAGGGCAGGGCGATTGCACCCCCGGCCATGATCACCCGCTGGCCGCCGAGACCCGTTCGGATCAGGCTGGTTTCGCGGGTGGCCTTTCGGTACAGCCGCGCAAGAATCACGATGATCAGAACTGCGGCAACAATGAGCACTATGGCGGTAGTCAGAAAGCCGGACATGAAGACCTCCTTCTCTGTGGTTCGGATGCATTGACGGATGGTGGCATCAGGCTGCCTTTGCCAACACGAAGTCATACTCGACGCAATAGGCCGGCGACGGGACCTTTTTCCCGTCAGGAGCCCGCTGGTCGGTCTTTTCGACAAACGGCATGATAAGTGATTGCTTCACGCCAAACACGGGGTCGCTGTCAAGATGGCGGTCGCCATCCAGAAACAGCATGGTGGTCAGGCGCCTGAATCCGGGAGCTTCGACGCGGACATGCACATGCGCCGGTCGCATGATCGAACGATTCGAGACACGGAGCAGGTCGCCCACGGTGCCGTCGTCCGGAATCGGGTAGCTTTTGGGCAGGATTGAAGTGAACCAGACCCTTCCTTGCGCGTCTGAACGA
>JAJEGW010000047.1 GCA_022819605.1 Silicimonas sp.
AACGCGCTTCGCCGGGAGTGGGAGCGGACGAGGATGCGGGAGCGCAACGCGCTCCACAGGATTTCGGCATCGATCGTGAAGAGCCGCAACCGGATCGCCATCGAGGACCTGCAGGTCTCGAACATGATGCGCAATCCGAACCTGGCCCGGTCGATCGCCGAACAGCAATGGGGGAGACTCGCCGAGCAACTGGTCTACAAGGCTGAAAGCGCCGGTGGGTCAGTGGTGCGGGTCGACCCCAAGCACACGAGCACGGACTGCCATGCCTGCAGGCACAGGCAGGACATGCCGCTGAGTGCGCGCGAGTTTGCCTGCGGCGGCTGCGGTCTTGTGACGGACCGCGATGTCAACGCGGCACGAAACATTCTCCAGCGCGGGATCGCGCTGGCCGGGTGGGACATCGGCTCCTTGGGTCGTCCCGGCGCGTCCGAGAGTGTTCTTGAACCACATGTCGCCGGGTTGCCGGGGCAGGACGCGGAACGGTATGCGGCTGACTGATGGTTAGTCATGTATATAACGCCCAATTGATGGGTTTGCCATCTGATGTGAATGGGTGTCCCGCGCTGACAGACTTGACTCGGCGTGGGTTGCCGGAGCCACGCGAACTCATGGAAACTGTCCGCACGCACCAGGGGAGAACTTGAAAGAAGAAATAGTCGCCCCAATCCTTCGCGGTTGGCACTCGCAAAATCTGGCGCATCTGGTCGACAATCTGGCACATTCTCATGAGCACCCGCCGCTGCGCAGCGCCGATCCTGTCACGAAGGCAAAATGGACGCATGCCGCCGCTGCGTCGAGCAAGTGCACTCAGGGACGGTCGACGACCCGGATCCGGAAAATGGCGCGGTGTCAATGGCGTAGGGACGCTTTTGCTCAAGAGGCGCCGTCTATCAACGTGTCAAACTGGTCCTTTATCGTCATCGCCGGGGCCACGAGCGGGATGAGCCGGCTGGTCAGCCCATGAAACGGAAGCGGGGTGATCGGAACAATCGGAAAAGGAAGGTCGTCTGCGGAAGTTCCGAGAAGTTTGGCCGACAAAGCGCGGCCCATCACCGACGTCATCGCGATGCCACGGCCACTGAAGCCGATCCCGGCCAGGACGCCGGGCGCGGGTTCGTGAAGATGGGGCATCATCTCTGGCGTTACGGCGATGCGGCCCGCCCACTTGCGAAAGATCGGGATGTCGGCGAGCTGAGGGAACACGGTCTTCAGTCCACGACGCAGCCGGGCAAAGTCGCCAAGGCTGCCGACCGTGTCGCTGCTGCCGACGCAACCAAAGATCAGCCGCCCATCACGGTCGTAGCGCGAATAATAGATTGCCAGGCGAGAATCTGAGATCGTGACCTTGCCGGGCAGGATCTCCTGTTGCTGCGTTTCGCTCAGCGGGACGGTCGCCATGATGTTGCTGACAAGCGGAAGGAACGTCTTGCGCAGCCCAGGCCACACGTCGTTGGTATAGGCATTCGTTGTCAGAACGACATTCTCGGCGGAGATTTCACCCTTGTCGGACCGCGCC
The DNA here is from genome assembly GCA_022819605.1 of Silicimonas sp. Lineage (GTDB taxonomy): Bacteria > Pseudomonadota > Alphaproteobacteria > Rhodobacterales > Rhodobacteraceae > JAJEFO01. The sequence continues at coordinate 1,517 of JAJEGW010000047.1, forward strand.
CGCCATTTGCCGCTCACCCGTTCAAGCGAGGTAATCCGGGTGTCGTTGAAGAGCTGTGCGCCCTTAGCGGCTGCGGTGCGAGCATACCCGCGGGTCAGCGACAGCGGCTGCACATGCCCCCCGGCAGCATGGCGCAAGGCGAAGGAATAGGCAGGGGACCCGCTGGCTTCACGCACCGCGTCGCCTTCCAGTTCCATGATATCCGCTCCGGCCGCCGCCCAGGCCTTGCCGAGCGCACTCATGTTCCGGGCAGCCCGGCGAGTATGCGCCGCTTGGACCCATCCTGCCTGGACGGCGTCACAGTCGACGTCGTATTTTCTGATGTCCGAGAACAGGTCATCGGCGGCTGTCAGAGTGGTCTTGATCAGCGTCTCGCCGTGCCTTGCACCCAACCGCTCAACCAGCTCCTGCGGTGTCTGACGCCAGATGGGATTGCACTGGCCGCCGCTTCGCCCGGAGGCGCCCCAACCGATTCCCTTGCTGTCGACCATAGCGACCGATACGCCCGCGTCGGCTAGGCCCAATGCAGTTCGACCCCCGGTTAGACCGGCGCCGATGACCAGCACGTCGACATCGACGGTGCCTTCCAACTTCGCGCATTCGGGTGCGGTGCTAGCAGTGAATACCCAGTGAATTTCCTCTTTGGTGTCTCTTCCTCCCATAGCCCCACTATCGGATTTGAAGTATAGAGCTTCCATTTTTCCCGTTGCGAATTATTCGTCAAGCGACGCCCGGTCAACCAACTCAATCAATCAAGTTATCCCACCGTATTTGACAGCTGGGCAGCGTCTAAAGGATTGGCCGGTTTGGTTTCGTGCACCAAGTTCTGATCATTGCCGTGCTAGCGCTGAGGTTCCTGTTCAGGATATTGCGCGTGTCTCTGTCCATGATCGCCGTCAGCTGCAGAAATGCGCTCCTCACCGAATTGAGCTCGACTTTGGCTCAGTATGCAACTCGCACGCGTTCATGATCTGTTCCTTCCGCGAAACAGGGGACGAGAGATGATGGATCACAAGCAGTTTCCGGCCCGGCTCTCCCAGGTTGGCCAACTCAGCGCGGCGCCACGCAGGGAAACCGAGGAATTGCTCTCCGGAGGCGACCGGGTTCGGAACGCCTTTCACGTCCAGGCAGCCATCAGCCGACATGGCCAGCTAACGGGCTTCCTGAGGCGCTGCCGCAGGGTAGCGGCCAAGCATCTCGACAACTGCCTGCGATGGTTCCGGCAGGTCGAGCTGGACAACGCCTCGCACATTCCTCGCCAACTCAATCGACGGGGCATGCATACGATTTGGAGAATGAGCCGAAGTCTACGACGTGAAGAACCCTTTGCAACAAAGGCGATTGGTTGTATGGGTCTGCTTGCTTGAGACTCGGTAATAAAGGCATTGAAACCGCCTCCGCTACGGAAGAGCGCCGAGTAAATATCAATGGGAGAAACTCAATGAAATCCATGATCAAATCAGCCATGCTGGCTGGTGTGGCCTCGATGGGGTTCGCTGCGCCGTCGTTTGCCGAGGACGTAAACGTGGCATTCTTCTTGCAGTGGCCTACGCCAAACCTTGTTTGGAAGACCAGCGGTGCCTATGCAGACGCCATGGGCGTTGATGTGAATTGGGTGGACTTCACCACTGGCACGGCGATGACCGAGGCTATGCTGGCCGGGGACATCGACATTTCTTATAGTCAGGGCCTTGCACCGTTTGTGACCGCAATCCAGCAGGGCGCTCCGCTGAAGATGATTGGCATTGCCGTTATCTACGAAGCCAACGATTGCTTCGTGCGCAACGAGTTGGGCATCGACGGCTCCAACGCGTCCGAGCTTGAAGGCAAGACCGTTGCCGTGCCGCTCAACACGATGGCCGACTATGCCTTCCGCAAGTACATGGACCACTACAATATCGACATTTCGACGATGACCGTTGTGGACCAGGCTCCGCCAGATGGCGCCAAGTCGCTGGCCGATGGCGCTGTTGACATGGCGTGTGTGTTCGGTGGTGTCGATACCGCTTCGGCCGCCGAAGTCGGCACAGCCATCATGACGTCCGAGCAAAAGCAGGATGCCGGTATTGGTTCTTTCGACGTCGTCACGGTGACCGAGAAGTTCGCAACCGAAAACCCCGAGCTTGTCCAGGCGTTCATGGATGCGACAGCCGAAGCCAACGAGGCGTGGACGGGATCTGACGAGCAAATCCAAATCGTCGCAGATGCGTCCGGCATGGATGTCGAAGCCACGAAAACGACGCTTGCCGGCTTCGTCATTCCTAGCGTTGAGGATCAGGTCAGCAACTTCTTCAACGAGGGTGGCGACGCTGCTGCTGCTGCAGCGTCTCTTGGCCTGGTGTTCCAAGGCGATTCCGACGGCTCGCAGATCGCGAAGACCATCGACGGTTCGTTCCTAGAGTAGTCGACGTATCGGCAGATAGGAGTGTGGGCCAGCTTTGGCCCGCACTCGCTCTAAAGAACTCATGCGGTTGTCTGCACGGCGCAAGGTCGGCAACCAGTCGGCCTGTCGCCAAGCACGCCGCCGTAGGCGACAAAACCAAAAGCGGTACCGGCGATGGCAGACCTTGTTTGCGAAAACCTGAGCATGACCTTCACCAACCCGCAGACTGGCGCGGCTGTTCATGCTCTTAAGGACATCAATTTCACGCTGAAGAAGGGCGAGCTTCTGTCCGTTCTCGGGCCTTCGGGTTGTGGCAAGACGACTTTGCTGAACCTGATCGCCGGGTTCATCAATGCCACTGACGGGTACGCCAAGCTAGGCGGAAAGACAATCGACGCACCCGGCGTCGAACGCGGAATGGTATTTCAACAAGGCGCATTGTTCGAATGGCTGCCCGTATCCAGGAATGTGGATTTCGGGCTGCGAATGAAGAAGAACAATCCCGAGGAAAACGTAAGGCTGGTCGAAAAGTGGCTGGATATCGTCGGCCTGCAAGGATTCGGCGATACACCAACCTATCAGCTGTCCGGCGGGATGCAGCAACGCGTGGCCCTTGCCCGCTGCCTGATCAATGATCCCGAAGTGATCCTGATGGATGAACCGCTGGGTGCGCTGGACGCACTGACCCGTGAAAAGATGCAGTCGCTGGTGCTGGAGCTGTGGAAAGAGACCGGCAAGACGATCATGATCATCACGCATTCTGTCGAAGAGGCGCTCCTGTTGGGCGAACGATTGTTCGTCATGGCGCCGCGTCCGGGGCGCGTGCACAAGGAGTACCGGTTGCCCTTCGCCGAGCGTGGCCTCAAGGAATCGCTGCGCGAGATCAAGCACGATCCGTATTTTTCCGAGGTACGAGAAGAAATCCTGACGATGATCTGGGACATGGAAGAGGAGATCATGGGTCGTGCTTGAATGGCTGTCCGACAATCGCGCCTCAATTGCTGCCGTATTGATCCTCGCGATGATAGGCACATTCGTCTGGTCCATCGTGATCGGCAGAAGGCAGGCCAAGCTCACGGCCAACGACGAGGTGTTTGGTGACCCGGTCCGGACCAAGGGCGGATGGTACTGGGCGGTGTGCGGTGTGTCCGCGCTCTTCCTCTTGTGGTCCTATTTTTCATGGGGTGTGGGGAGGGCCTACTTCCCGAACGCCGCCAACGAGATGTGCCAGATTGCGAAGCTTGAAGAGGCCGTTTCCCCGATCAAGGCGGCATTGCCCATCGGTTCACGCTATTACAAATCGACATTGCTTGCGTCGCGCAATGCCGACCAGCTGGACGATCTGGAGGCCCAACTGGAAGGCACGGTATTTGCCGATGCCGAAAAGTCTGAGCTTTTGGGCGTGATCGGGCAAGTCCGGGAATTGATTGCTAATTCGTCCAATCCGACAAACATGGGAGAAGAACCCAAGGCCGAGCTTTTGAGCTTGGCCGAAAGGCTGAACGATCTCAGTTCCTACATTGACGCTGGCCAGCACGGTTTGGCCCCAAGCGATGAAGCGCTGGCACAGCCCAAATGGGGCACGACGTTTACCGAGATCCCGATCTTGCCGATCACGGAACGCGGCATGTTATTTGATGTAGCTTCGGTAGAAGCAGCTGAGATCGCTGCCGCATTCAACAAGACCCGGAACAAATTCCCGGCAAACGACGTCTTGATTGACGACATCAAGACGCGGATCGATGCTTTGAAGGAGATCAACGAATCTGGAGAATTCGACGAACTCGAAAGGGCCGATCGCGAAGACTACGTCAAGGCGGTTGAGCGCATTTTCAAGCGTCTGGACGACGGGTTGATCTTTCCTGCTGCCGCGTTGGAAGACGTGGGAACTGCAATCGCCAATTTGGATGCGGCGGCAAGCGACGCGCAAGGTGGATTGAGGTACGCTGACGCGCTGTTCTTTCCAGGTCCCGGCATCGTCAAGTCGCGCACCCAGTGCACTGAACAGGGGGCCGCGCGATGGTTGCCCAAGCCAACCGATGTGGTTGCCACCTTCGCGCGCCTCGCCAATCCGGACGTCGAAAATGGCGGTGGCTACCGTGGGTTCCCGCTCTTGTGGTGGGATTGGCTGCCCATCGCCGATGTAGTTGCGTTCTTCATTCCCGACTGGATCGCCGACGTCTGGCCCGGGGAATATGCCAGCCACGGGCCGGACGGCACGATTACCCCCAACTTCAAGGATAAATTGCTGGCTTTCGTCCAGGGCGACGTCTCGCTCGGATATATTCCCATGCTGGATGGGCATATCTGGGATTCGCTGTTTCGTGTTCTGGTTGCCTTGGGGCTTGGTATCTTTCTCGGTGTGCCGCTTGGACTGTTCATGGGGGTGTCGCGGTTCTTCAAGTCGTTCTTTGACCCGCTGATCGAGCTATACCGCCCCGTGCCGCCACTTGCGTGGGCACCGCTGATTCTGACGATATTCGGCATTCATGATGACGGCAAAATCTTCCTGCTCTTCATGGTCGCCTTCGCGATCATGGTGATTTCGGCGCGCACGGGCGCGTCGGGCGTGCTGCTTTCGAAGATCCGGGCATCGCATTCTCTGGGAGCATCGGACGGGCAGATCATGTGGAACGTCATTCTCCCGAATGCCATGCCAGAGATCCTCACCGGCACCCGAATTGCTGTGGGAGTCTGTTGGGGGACGCTTGTGGCAGCCGAAATGCTCGCCGGGACCACCGGCGTGGGCTTCATCGAGAACATCGCCCGAACCGTATCGGACTACGAACTGATCTGGGTGACAATCCTGATCATGGGCGTGCTCGGTCTGGTCTTCGATCTGATCATGCGCTGGATCATCAAGAAAACCATTCCCTGGCGCGGCATGGGATAAGCGCGCAGGCAATTGCCTGAATTGGGCCACACGACAATGCCTGAAATTCGTCGGGATCTTGGAGTGTTGCGGCAAGTTTGCCGCAAATTCCCCAACGGATATCCTGCCGGAGACTTCGGGACGACATACGTTCGGCATTGGTGCGTCTCCGTTTTGAAATCGATCGCCGCACATGAGCGGATTGAATTGAGGCTTACAAAGAAAGCTTGATGCACGGGAAGCGCCCAACCTTCATGGGTTGGCTGCACATGTCCTGAACATCGGGCTTTCGTGTGGAACATCACGCGGAACGCAGATCGGCTTTCGCTCTGCCTGATCTTTCGACCGCCCAAACGTCGCCATGCCAATGCACAACGTCGCGATGTTGACGAGCTTCATCTTGTGCCCGAGCCCGACCTCTCCGAGATGCACGATGACGCCTGCCCAGCACTCGACTACGGGCTTGATGCGCTTGAAAGTCTCGGGACTGGCACCGACCATCGTGTCAAGCGTGCCCTCCCAGGCCTCCTTGGGCGTGCGGGACAGGGGCGCGTCCGCGGCGTGTCCGCCAGCCGCCTCGAATTCGGTCGCCAGTGCCAATGTGGAGACCGGGTCGGAGGTCGAACAGTCGACAATGACCGCGTCCGGCTGGAGCCCTTCCAGAATTCCGCCGGGACCCCCTGACGAGTTCTTCGACCTGCGTGGAGCCGGTGACGCATATATGAATGATTTCAGAATGTTCAGAGAGTTACTTCACGCATCTTCCTTCTGTCGCGCCGCGCGCAACAAGGTTATCGACTGCCTGCCGCTTTCGATGTGCAGCTACCGTAAGCGGATAGCCGGCCTCGACGATGTTCCCGGCGATGCCGTGCCCCATGAGGCCGACACCGATCATGCCAATGGCGGGATTGTTCATGTCTCACTCCCCGGCCAGAAACTTGCGCATTCGCTCCAAGGCTTCGCGGATGTTGTCTTGGCTGTTGGCGTAGCTGAGACGAAGGTAACCCTCGCCCAGGATGCCGAAATCAGGACCGCCTATGGTTGCCACGCCGGGTCCCTCCAAGAGGTCCGACGCAAGCTCTTTGGCCAATCGGCCGGTGCCGGTGATGTTCGGAAATGCGTAGAATGCGCCCTTTGGCGTGATGCAGGAGACGCCTGGAATGTCGTTCAGCAGATCGACCACGAGTTTCCGGCGGGCATCGAATTCCGCCATCATCTCGCCAACCGCCTCCTGCGGTCCGGTCAAGGCCTCGATGGCCGCATGCTGGGCCGGGGCATTCACGCAGGACCATGCATTCACGGCAAGTTTCCGGACCTTTTCATAGAGGCCGGCAGGCCAGACAGAATATCCCATGCGCCAGCCGGTCATGGCATAGGTCTTTGACCAGCCGTTCAGCAGGATGACGCGGTCGCGGATCTCGGGATAGCCGAGAAGCGGAACGTGTTTCTCTCCGTCATAGAGCATCTGGTCGTAGATCTCGTCCGAGAGGAGAGCCACGTCGGGCCGTTCGGCAAGGCCGGACACCAAGGTGTCGATCTCGGACTTCGGCGTTACGCCGCCGCACGGATTCGCAGGAGAGTTCAGAATGACGAGCCGTGTGTTCGCCGTGACGAGCGAAAGCGCTTCTTCGGCCGAAAAGGCGAACCCGTTCTCTTCCCGTATCGGAATCGGAACCGGCCGCGCGCCGGTGAACTCGATCATCGAACGGTAGATCGGAAAGCCGGGGTCCGGGTAGAGAACATCTGCCCCGGGCTCACCGAACATCAGGATGGCAGCGAACATCGTCACCTTGCCTCCCGGCACGATCAGGACGTTGTCCGGGTTCACCTCGATCGCGAATCGCCCGTGAATGTCGGCGGCGACGGCCTCCCGAAGTTCCGGGATTCCTGTCGCGGGCGTGTAGCCGTGCTGGCCGTCTCGCAGCGCCTTGACCGCGGCCTCCACGATGTTTGCAGGAGTCGGGAAGTCCGGCTGGCCGATGCCCAGGTTGATGACGTCCTTTCCACTTGCGGCCAGTGCTCCCGCCCGTGCGAGCACGGCAAACGCGTTCTCCTCTCCAATGCGGTCAAATCCGCTGATCGTGCCCGGCATGCATCTGCTCCTAGTATGTCGCCCGCCCGCCCGAGATGTCGAAGACGGCTGCGGTCGTGAAGCTGCATTCCCTGGACGACATCCAGGCCACCATATTGGCGATTTCCTCCACCTCGACGAACCGCCCGCGCGGGATCTTCGCTAGCATGAACTCAATGAATTCCTCGGTGACCTGTTCAAGTATTTCGGTGTTTGCCACTGCTGGCGTGATGCAATTTACGGCGATGTCGTGCTCGGCGACTTCCTTGCCGAGCGCCTTGGTGAATCCGATGACCCCGGCCTTTGATGCCGCGTAATGCGTGGCCTTAGGGTTGCCTTCCTTGCCGGCAATCGACGCGATGTTGACGATGCGCCCGTAGTTGCGGGACTTCATCCCCGGCAGCACGGCCTTGTTCGTGTGATATGTGCCGGTGAGATTGATCGTGATGACCTGATTCCAGACCTTCGTGTCATACTCCTCGATTGCGGCCACGGGTCCGGCGATGCCGGCGGAATTCACGAGAATGTCGATGTGACCGAGCGCCGCTTCCGTCTCGGCGCATGCGGCCATTACGGACGCGAAGTCCGTAACGTCGCATTGGACGGCCCGTGCGTCATCAATTCTCTCTGCCGCTGCCTTGGCCTTCTCGACATTGATGTCCCAGAGACATGTCCGGGCTCCGGACTCGGCCAGCCTGTGGGCGCACGCGAGCCCGATGCCCTGCGCGCCTCCTGTTATGACCGCGGATTGCCCCGAGAGGTCGTAGACGTTCGCCATCACATCACCGCTCCAATCTGCCAGGGCACGAACTCATGGTCGCCAAGCCCCTGCGCTTCGGATTTCGAAGTCGCTCCGCTGGCGACATCAAGGAATAGTTCGTAGATCTCGCGGCCCTTCTGATCGACCGTGGTCTCGCCGGTCAGGATGTCACCTGCGTTGATGTCCATGTCGTCCTTCATGCGTGCATACATTTCCGAATTCGTGGCGACCTTCACGGTTGGCGCGGGTTTGGAGCCGAACGCCGAACCGCGGCCGGTCGTGAAGCACACGAGGTTGCAGCCGCTGGCGATCTGTCCGGTCACGCTTGCCGGGTCATAGCCGGGACTGTCCATGAAGGTGAAGCCCCTTGCCGTCACCTGTTCTGCATACTTGTAGACACCGGCAAGGGGCGTGGTGCCACCCTTGGCTGCCGCGCCCAGCGACTTTTCGAGGATCGTCGTCAGGCCGCCCTTCTTGTTGCCGGGCGATGGATTGTTGTCCATCGATCCTTTGTTGCGGGCGGTGTAGTCTTCCCACCAGCGCACGAGTCCGACAAGCCTCTCGCCGATCTCCTGCGATGCCGCGCGTCGGGTCAGCAGGTGCTCTGCGCCGTAAATCTCCGGCGTCTCGGCCAGCACGCCCGTGCCGCCCTGCGCAACCAGCAGGTCGCAGGCATGCCCGAGTGCGGGGTTTGCCGTGATGCCGGACCATGCGTCCGAACCGCCGCATTGCAGCGCGACCATCAATTCGGAGGCGGGGCAGGGAGTGCGGGCGGCTTGGTTTGCCAATGGCAGCATCGCCCGCACCCTTTCGATGCCAAGGTCGATGGTGCGCTGGAGGCCGGCGACGTTCTGTATGTTCATTGTCTGAAACAGGGGCCCATGTTCGAGACCGTACGCTTCGAGAAGCCAGTCGATCTGGTTCATCTCGCAGCCGAGCCCTACCATTAGGACCCCGGCGTGGTTCGGATGCCGTGCATAGCCCCACATCACGCGCTGCAGTGCCTCGAAACCGTCGCCGTCTCCCTGCATTCCGCAGCCCGTGCCGTGCACGAATGCAACGACGCCATCGACATTGGGAAAGTCGGCAAGCTCGTCGGGACCGAACGCGTCTGCGATGCGGCGTGCCGCCGTTGCCGAACAGTTCACAGAGGTCACGACTGCGATGAAATTGCGGGTGCCGGTGCTGCCATTGTCACGGCGATATCCCATGAACGTATCGCGCGCCTCCTCCACCACCATGTCGGTCGGGCGCAGATCGGTACCGAACTCGTAGTCCATGTCCGTGTTGCGGAACTCGGTGTTGTGCGTATGCACATGGTCTCCCGGTTCAATCTGCCGGGAGGCGTAGCCGATGATCTGCGCGTATTTGCGGATTTCGTCACCCTTCAAGATCGCGCTTGTTGCCACTTTGTGACCCGAGGAGATCGGTGCCGTGATCCTGGCGCCTTCGACGACCGTGCCGGCGCCAAGTTGCCGGGTCGCCGTGACGACGTTGTCATCGGCGTCCAGCCGGACATATGACGGATGTTGAGCCATGGTTTGATCTGCCGCGCTTTCGCCCGAAACGGTGTCTGCGCCGCTGGCGCGTTCCGGGGGATCACGCAGCGGGCATATCCTCTTCGATATATGTCTGCACGATCGAGGCAAAGTCGGGATCGGCGGCAAACCCAAGCCTTATGGCGCGTTCGGGAGCGAAATTCCTTGGCCAGCCCGCGACGATTTTCATGATCGTTTCGTCAGGTTCCGGCCTTATGAGCGAGACTGCGCTTTCGCCGGCAACGTCGCGAAGGGCTTCGATCTGTTCTGCCACGGTACAGGACACGCCTGGCATGTTGAGTGCGCGGTGCCCGCCAAGCATGTCGAGGTCCAGCGTTGCCGCGTGCCTGAGGAACCCAGCGGCGGAGCGGGGAGAAGCATGCCAGTGACGAACGGTGTCTTGCACGGGCAGGATCGCCTCCTTGCGGCTCAGCGGTTCGCGGATGATCCCCGAGAAGAAGGACGATGCGGCGCCGTTGGCCTTGCCTGGTCGCACGCAGATCGTCGGCAGCCGGATGGACATGCCGTCAAAATAGCCCTTGCGTATGTAGTCGCCGAGCATGAGCTCAGAGATTGCCTTTTGCGCTCCGTATGACGTCCGCGGCATCGTGGGAAAGTCGTCGCCGATCTTGTCAGGGAAGGGCGGCCCGAACACGGCGATGGAGGACGTGAAAATGATCTTCGGGCGGTAGGTGCCGGAGGAGGAGGACGCCTCGGCACGAAATGTCTCGAGAAATCCTCTGAACGCAACCATGTTGACGTTCCATCCAAGTTCGAAATTCGCCTCGGCCTCCCCAGAGACGATCGCGGCAAGGTGGTAGACAAGGTCGAAGCGCTCGGATGCCATGGACTTCATCATTGCCTGATCGGCCACGTTTCCCTCGACACGACGTGCCGCAGATGCCCCTTTCTCTGGAAAGGCAATGTCCAGGAGCGTGACCTCGTCGCCATTCGATAAGGGGTCCGAGGCCAGCAGCCGTGCCAGTTTCTGGCCCACCATGCCGCCGCCGCCGATGATCAGGACTTTCAATTGCGCCTCCCTGGTTGCCCGGCAGAGATTGTCCGGAAGATCGCCTGATTTCAAGTGCTGCCGGGCCGTTCGACACCGGTTCCAAAACGGGCTAGTTGAACTGTGAAGGCACGGAGCAGATGTCGGCAAAGCGGAGGATGATCTGGATGAAACTGGTGCGTTATGGAATTCCCGGAGAGGAGAAGCCGGGACTGATTGACAGAGATGGTGCGCTGCGCGACCTGTCCTCGCATGTGGCGGACATATCGGGCTCGATGCTTGACGACGCGTCGCTCGAAGAGTTGCGCGCGATTGACGCATTCTCTCTTCCGAAAGTGGAGGGCGACGCACGGTTGGGCGTGCCGGTCAGCGGCATCGGAAAATACATGTGCATCGGCCTGAATTACCGTGACCACGCGGAGGAAGCGGGAATGCCGATCCCAGAGCATCCGATTCTCTTCATGAAGGCGAATTCCGCCGTCTCGGGGCCCGATGATCCGGTGTCCATTCCGCGTGGCTCGACCAGTTCTGACTGGGAGATTGAACTGGGTGCCGTGATCGGCACGACGGCCAAGTATGTGAGTCCGACGGAAGCGTTGAACCACGTGGCCGGGTATTGCATCTGCAACGACGTGTCGGAACGCCACTTCCAGATTCACTTGTCCGGAAACTGGACCAAGGGAAAGTCCTGCGACACTTTCGGCCCAACGGGTCCCTGGCTGGTCACGAGGGACGAGAGTCCCGATCCACAGTCCCTTGACATGCAGCTCGACGTGAACGGCGAGCGCATGCAGGAGGGCAATACCAAGACGATGATCTTCACGGTAGCCGAGATCGTGTCGCACCTGTCGCAGCTGTTCACTCTGCATCCTGGCGACGTGATTTCGACCGGTACGCCGCCGGGCGTCGGCATGGGCAAGAATCCGCCCAAATACCTCAAGGTGGGCGACGTGATGCAGCTGACGATCGAAGGGCTCGGCACGCAGCGTCAGAAGGTTGTGGAGGATGCCTGAGCGACCCGCTCTCCTGCAGCTCGGCAGGGTTTCGGAGCGGATGGCAGAGCGGCTGGCCGCCGGATTCGATGTTGTCCAGCTGCCGCCCGACCGCGAAGCGTTCCTCGCTGAGCGGGGTTCGGAATTCGCTGCAATCGCGACTATGAGGGGCGTTCCGGGCGACGTGCTGGCGGGGCTTCCGAACCTCAAGATCATTTCAAGTTTCGGGGTCGGCTACGACAACATCGACGCCGCATCAGCGGCGAGGCGGGGCGTTCTTGTCGCCCACACGCCAGATGTCCTGAACGACGAGGTCGCGGACACTGCGATCATGCTTTGGCTTGCGGTCAGCAAGGAACTGCTGCCCGCAGAACGCTGGGCGCGTTCGGGTGCCTGGGAAACGAAAGGCAACTATCCGTTGGCGCGCACGATCAGGGGCCGCAGAGTCGGCATTCTGGGCCTTGGACGGATAGGGCAGACAATTGCGAAGATGACGGAGATGTTTGGAGCCAAGGTGCATTATCACAGCCGCGCCAGAAAGGGCGTCCCTTACCTTTACTTTGACGACCTTGCGGACATGGCGGGCGAGGTGGACGTGCTTTTCGTCATCACTCCGGGCGGCGAACGAACCCGGCACCTGGTGAATTCCGAGGTTCTGGGCGCGCTTGGGCCGGAGGGCATCCTCATCAACGTTTCCAGGGGTAGCGTGGTCGATGAGGCGGCCCTGGTCGAAGCTCTCAAGGAAGGTCGCCTGGGCGCGGCGGGGCTTGACGTGTTCGAGGACGAGCCGCGAATTCCGAGTGCATTGAAGGCTATGGAAAACGTGGTGCTGCTGCCGCACATCGGCAGCGCGACCGTTGAGACCCGGCAGGCCATGGGCGACCTGGTCTGTGACAATCTTGACGCGTGGTTGGCGGACGGGAAGGTCGTGACGCCAGTCCCGGAATGTGTCCATCTGAACGAGCAGTGACCGCCGACCCTTTTGTGTTCACCAATCGCTTGGGAAACGGGTCTTTTTCAGTTGCCGATTACCGGACCGCTTTGCCGTAGCGGACGACCGACTCTCCGAAAATTGCAGGATGCGCAGCAAAGGTTCCGCGGTACTGGCGGATCGCGACGATGGACCGGATTGAGTTGAACCAGCACCAGCGGGCGCATCACGACCCTTTTCCGATGCATCAAACCGGGAAGTTTCAAATGCCGCGAAGCGCTTGGACCTGCCCAGCGCATGCCGCAAGTCCATTTGTACTTACAGACGAAAGACACATTCGATGCCCAAGATCACGCAAACCGGCAATTCCCACGGTGTCGTCATCCCCGTGGCCACGCTCGCGCAGGCCAATCTGGCGGCTGGCGACAGCGTCGTCATGGCACCCTTGCAGGATGGAATCCTGATCGCGCAGGAGACCTCCTCATCCGGGCGGATGGTGGCGGCGATGCTGGAAAGCATGGACCGTTATGCTGAGACCTACCGTACGCTCGCCTCGGAGAGGCTCAGCACTTGACAGAAGGGACTTCGCTGGATGCAGCGCAACTAGTCGAGACCGTTGCCGGCCATGTCCTGCCGACTGTGCGGCTGGTGACCCTGTTTCACGCGATTCAACTGCGCCGCTTCGGTGGGGCACCCGGACTTGGCGGTTCCTGTCTGCTTGAGAGTGCGGTAGCGCGAGGAGCGCAGATGCTCGCCTATTCAGAGACCGGCGACATCTTCCAGGCAGCCTGCGCAATCGCCGAAGGCATCATCCTCAACCATCCATTTGTCGATGGAAATAAGCGTACCGCCTTTGCCAACATCGCCTCTACACTCGCGGTGAACGGCTATTGCTTGGAAATGGAGCCGATCGACGCAGCGCAGGCCATGGTCGACCTCGCCGCCAAAGGTTTGACAGCCGAAGAATTCCGATTCCGTTTGCGGGCGCACGCAGTACCCGATCCAACGAGTGACCTGGCCAAGGAACTACCAACAACCGACGGGACGGACGTAGGGCCGTAGCGAAAGTGTTTCCCACCGGTCCAATCATCAGATGCGCTCGCTACCTGAGATGCTTTTCGAAGAAGGCCAGAGTCCGGTCCCAAGCAAGCTTTGCGGCCACTTCGTCGTAGCGAGGTGTCGTGTTGTTGTGGAACCCATGGTTAACGTTCGGGTAGAAGTGAACGCTGAAATCCTTGCCGTGCTCCTTGAGCGCGGCGCCGTAGGCTTCCCAGCCGGCGTTTATCCGCTCGTCATGCTCAGCGTAATGAATAAGCAATGGCGCTTCAATCTGCGGCACTTCGGCGACTCGTGGCTGGCGGCCGTAGAACGGCACTGAGGCGGCGAGTTCAGGATAGGCGACCGCGAGCGCGTTGCAGACGCCGCCGCCGTAGCAGAATCCGACGCAGCCGACGCGACCAGTCGAGTCCTCGTGATCGCGCAGGAATTCAAACGCAGCGAAGAAATCCTCCATCAGCTTTTCGCGATCCAGCTGGCGCTGCATTTGGCGGCCTTCGTCGTCGCTCCCAGGATACCCGCCGAGCGGAGTCAGCCCGTCGGGCCCAAAGGCTAGATATCCGGCCTTGGCGGCCCGGCGAACCACGTCCTCGATGTAGGGGTTGAGGCCGCGGTTCTCGTGCACGACGAGCACTGCGGGCAGGCGTCCTGCGGCACCGGACGGTTTCGCCATCAGCGCCCTGATCGCCCCGTGGCCTTCCGGGCTCGGGTAATCGACGACGGCGGTTTCGATGCCGGGATCGTCGGGCGCGACCTCCTGCGCCCAGGCATAGTTCGGCTGAAGCTGTTCAAGGATCATCGCGCCGGTGACCCCGGCAGCAGCGAATTTTCCGGCTTGCGAGATGAATTCGCGCTTCGAAAGCGAGCCATGCACGTAGCCGTCGAAGATCTCGAGGATCCGCTGGTCAAAGTCCGATGCGCGTTTGCGTATTGCTGTCATTGTGTCCTCCTGGGCGTACGTGGCAACGGAGGCCACGCGGTCGGTCGTTCATCGGGCGAGTGGGCGAGGAATTCACCATCACCATCACCCATGCCACGCACGCTATCCCTGGCAATGTGAATTGCAAGCACAAGCGCATGGCACTGCTTGCCGGGCTGCTGGGTCCGGGGACACGACGCAAGGCGACGGCAGAAGTGGTCTGGACCTTGGAAACCCGTCCTCAACGCGGGTCGCAATGCGTTCAGGTTGGCGTCAGCGTTCAAGTTCTGGTGGACGCCCTGTGTCTGATGCGCAATGTCTGTCATGACATGTCGGGCTGGTCGCCGAGGCGCTTTCGGGAGATATTTGTCAGGTGCGCCAATTCGATCCTGAGGTAGGAGATGCAATTAGGTTGCGACGGGCCTGCGTTGGCGGTCGACCGGAGGCTGAAGGAAATCGAGGCGGCGCCGTTCGTGTACAAGGCGCGCACGTTGATCCAGAAGGAAAACGCACTTCGGTTGCTTGGCGAGCCAGGATGAGGAGGAGACATCTCTTGCAACGAACTGCATCTCCGGGTTGGAGGCTTCGAAAGAGCTACGGGAGACGGGAATGACCGACCATGCGCCACTCGACGAGACAATCACGCTTGACCAGCTCAACCGCGATCCGTTTCCGATCTACCGACGGTTGCGCCGCGAGGCACCGGTGCTGCGGGTTGCGGCGGCAGGCCGGACCTTTCTGACGAAGGCCGCCGACACGAAATACGTCAAGGACAACCCGAAGCTGTTCAGTTCAGACGATCCGAACACGCCTATGAAGCGTGCCATCTGGGCGCATACGCTCATGCGCAAGGACGGCGAAGCGCATCTGCGCGAACGCATGGCCATGGCGCCCGCCTTTGCTCCCAAGGTGATGCTGGACGAATGGATGCCGCAGTATCGAAGGGTTGCGGAAGACTATGTCGCGCGGCTGCCTCGCGGCGAAGTCGTTGACCTCTTTCCAGCGCTGTCCGGGCCATATGCAGCGCGGGGTCTGGCGATTCTGCTGGGGCTTGAGGAAGCCACGGACGAGGAAATGCAACGCTGGTCGCAGGCGCTGATCGACGGGGCGGGAAATTTCGGGTGGCTGGACGAGCCCTTCGAGCGAGTCGACCGTGCCAACGAGGAGATGCACGCACTCTTCAACCGATTGCATGACAGGCACAAGGCGGAACCGAACAGTTCGGCGTTCTCGGTAATGCTGAATGCCGAGAACCCGATCCCCGAAACCCAGATCCATGCCAACATCAAGATCTCCATCGGCGGTGGCATCAACGAGCCGCGCGATGCCTTGAACACCACCCTCTACGGGTTGCTGACCAATCTGGATCAGCTGGAAGAGGTGAAGCGCAATGCTGGCTGGGAGAGGGCTTTCGAAGAAGGCATCCGGTGGGTTGCGCCGATCTCTGTGTCGTCACGCCTTGTCACGGAGGAAACGGAGGTTCGCGGCTGCCTGATCCCGAAGGGGGACACGGTCATGACCATTCAGGCCAGCGCCAACCGGGACGAGGAACTCTACGAAGACGGCGAGGAGTTCATTGTCGACCGCGACAGGCATCCACACCAGTCTTTCGGCAACGGGCCGCATTTCTGCCTGGGGGCGCATGTCGCCCGCCGCGCCATCGGACAGATCATGCTGCCCGTCCTGTTCGACCGATTTCCGAGCATGACGCTGCCCGACCCCAGTGCGGTGATCTGGCGCGGATTCGGATTCCATGGTCCGACCTGCCTTCCGGTCCGGTTGAATTAGCGGTGCATGAACCTCGGGTTGGAACGCGGCGGCCAACACAGAATCTGCGGACTGAGACGCAAGTTGCGCCAAGACGCATGTCGGGATAGGGGCTTGTCCGTGGAATCAGGCGTGATCGAGGGGCGGTGCAGGGCGATGACTTGCAGACGCATAAAGAAGAGCGGCGCCCGCCCGTTGATCTGCGGTGAAGACAGAATCCTGTAATGGGATCTGGGCGCGCTCTTGCGGTTGCTTCGGCCGGAGAGAACGGTCATGACGGCGCTGCGCTGTTGCAGCATGAACAACCGGATGACCGACATTTTCGAACGGAGGCGTGCCGAATGAACTGGATGAATCGGGAAACTCCCAGCCTGGGTCGGTACGCATGCCATTTGTCGCATTCTGCGCCGGTCTTGCTCCTGAATCCGCCGGATGACCAGTTTCCAGGGGAGCTTGCACAATGAAGACACGGTCATTGGGTCAAGGCGGGCCGTCGGTCTCGGTCCTTGGCGTCGGCGCGATGTCCTTTGCCGGCATCTATGGCAACGCAACCGTGGAGGAGAGCCACGCGATCCTGGACGCGGCACTTGATGCCGACGTGACTCATCTCGACACGTCCAACGTCTATGGCATGGGTCGCTCGGAGGAAATCATCGGCAGCTACCTCGCCCGCCGAAAGGGCGAGACGCCCTTCGTGCTGGCCACAAAGGCCGGCATTTCGCGCGACCCAGAGACCGGACGCAACTTCGACAACAGCCCCGCGCATGTCGAGGCCGAACTGGACAAGAGCCTTGCACGGCTGGGCGTTGAACGGGTCGAGCTCTTCTATCTCCATCGTCTCGACCCGGATGTGCAGGTGGAAGAGGTCGTCGGCACCTATGCGCGCATGGTCGAGGCCGGCAAGATTGGGCATATTGGGTTGTCGGAAGTCGCGCCTACCACGCTGGCCCGCGCGTCTGCGGTGCACCCAATCGCGGCGGTGCAGTCCGAGTATTCGCTGCAGACGCGGTCTCCGGAATTGGGGCTGGTTCAAGCTTGCGAACGGCTTGGGGTCTCGCTCGTCGCGTTCTCTCCAGTCGGGCGTGGGTTGCTGACCGATGCCCCGCCGACACCAGAAAAGGTCGAGGTCTCGGCCTTCATGACGTCCAATCCGCGGTTTTCCGGCGGCAACCTCGAACGCAACCTGGTTGCCACCCAGCCGTTGCGCAACCTGGCAAGCGAGGCAGGCTGTTCCACGGCGGCACTGGCGATTGCCTGGGTTCTGGCTCAAAGCCCTTCCACGCTGGTAATTCCGGGCACCCGAAACTGCGACCATTTCGCCGAACTGGTGGAAGGGGCCAACCTGGAGTTGGGTGCGGACTTGAAGTCCGAGATCGAACGTCGGCTGCCGGTCGGCTGGTGTCATGGCGACCGTTATTCCACGCGGCAGTGGATCGGTCCGGAAAAGTACTGCTGAAGTCCCAAGATCGACCTGATCGAACTCCGATACTCGAATCTGTGCTCGCGGGAGTTCCGCTGCTGGCACCAGCAAGCCAAGTTGCGCCTGCGGGCTTCAGTATGGCAAGTGTCCTGAACTGGTTCGCAAATCGCTGCCCCGATCAGGTCATTGACCCGCCGGAAGCTCCTCACGTCAGGTTGGTACCGGAGAAGATGGTTTCACGCCGCATTCACGGTCGTTGTCGCATCTGTTCGGGCAGCCAGGTTGCAAGATCCGGAACGGCGATCAGCACGAAGACCATCAGGACCATGATCAAGAACATCGGGATCGCGGACTTCGCGATGAAGTTCATTTCGTGATGCGTCATCCCCTGGAGCACGAACAGGTTGAAGCCGATCGGCGGCGTGATCTGGGCCATTTCAACGACCACCACGATGAAGATGCCGAACCAGATGAGATCTATTCCGGCATCGCGAATCATGGGCTCCACGACAGCCATCGTCAGCACGACCGAGGAAATGCCGTCGAGAAAGCACCCGAGGATGATGTAGAAGACCAGGAGAACCATGAGCAGCTCGAATCGCGAAAGCTCCCACTGGGCAATGAGGTCGGCGAGGCCGCGCGGCAGTCCCGTGAACCCCATCGAGAGCGAGAGGAATGCAGCGCCCGCGAGAATGAGCGCGATCATGGCGCTCGTCCTGGTCGCTCCCATCAGGCTCTCGGTGAAAGTCCTCCAATTGAGCGAACCCTGGCTGGCGGCGAGAAGCAGGCCCCCTATCACGCCGAACGCAGCAGCCTCGGTGGCTGTGGCGTAGCCAAGATACATCGAGCCGATAACCACGAGGATCAGGCAGACCACCGGGATCAGAAAGCGCGAATTCGCTACGCGCTCGGAAAACGTCATCGGCGGCTCGGCAGCCGGCTTCCAGGACCGCGACACGCGGCTGTATATCGCCACGTAGGACATGAACATCGCTGCCAGCACAAGGCCCGGAACGATGCCCGCGAAGAAGAGCTTGGAGATCGATTCATTGATTGTGACCCCGTAGACGATAAGGGTCAGCGAGGGCGGAATCATGAGGCCCAGCGTAGCGGCGCCTGCAAGCGTGCCGATGACCATCGGCTCCGGATAGTTCCGCTTCCTGAGTTCCGGAATGGACATCTTGCCGACCGTGGTCAGCGTCGCCGCCGAAGATCCGGAGACGGCGGCAAAGACGGTGCAGCCGACAATGTTGGTGTGGACAAGGCCGCCCGGCAGCGACCTCATCCACGGGCTGAGACCGCGGAACATGTCTTCCGACAGGCGGGTTCGGTAGAGGATCTCTCCCATCCAGATGAACAGGGGCAGGGCGGTCAGCGTCCATGAGGACGAAGATGACCAGATCGTCGTCAACATCGTGTCGCCAACTGGCCTGGTAGTGAAGAGCTCCATGCCGACCCAGGCAACGCCGATCAGCGACAGGCCGACCCAGACGCCCGATCCCAGCAGCAGGAAGAGCACGAAGAGGAACAGGACGATGATCGAGGCGTCTTCCATGAGCTATCCTCCCAATCCCTGTTCGATCTGTTCCCTCGAAATGCGGTGCTCGCCCTTGAAGACAAGGTTGAGGAGATTGTCCGTGAGTGCCACCGCGAAGATGATCGCTCCGGCAAGGACAAAGCTCTGGGGAATCCAGAGCTCGGTCTTGTCCTGCCCCTGGCTGATGTCATTGAATTTCCAGGACCAGTAGACGAAGCGAATTGCAAAGTAGACGAAATACCACGCCGTGACAGTGCCAATGGCAAAGCACCAGACCTCGAGAAGACGCCTCCCGCGCGGGGGCAGGGCGTTCAGCACGATCGAAACCCGGATATGGCTGCCCCGGCTGAGGGCGTTTGCAAAGGCAAGAAACGACGCGGCGGCCATGAAGTAGCCGGCATATTCGGGAGCACCCGGAAAGACCTCGCCAGTCCAGCGCGCGAGCATCTGGATCACGATGAGCCCCAAAATGGCAATGAGGCAGCAGGCCGCAAGAACGCCCGCCGTGACGTAGATTGTGTCGAGAGCACGACGGACATGTATCATGCCGACATGCCCTCGCGAATTTCGTGCAGGCATGGCAGGATCCACGAGATCCCTGCTGTATCGCCTGCTCTCGGCGGACGAAGATGCCCTGCGCACGCACGCGACGGGAACCATGACGCGTCTCTTGATGGTCGCGGCTCAATTGCGGCAAGTGCAGGCAGCCGATCCGATGCGGCAGCGATCGCCCCGGCTTTCCCGGCGCCGGTCGCGCGGTTCAGGCCGGCTGGGCAATACACGGGGCGCATCTCTGCAGTCATTCCCCACCTCTCTTGGAAAGGCGTGAACGGGCCCGACAGGCGGGCCCGTCCGAATCGGTCACTTCAGCGACATGAACCGGTCGACGACGGCCTGACCATCAGCGCCAGCGGCTTCAAGCCATTCGGCGGTCATGACCTCGCCGATTTCCCGCAGTTCGGACTTCATCTGGTCCGATGCGGGCGCGACTGTCATTCCGCCGTCCCGAAGGCCCTGAAGCGTGAAGCCGGTGTATTCCTTGGCTCTCCAGGTGCCGGCATACTCGGCCAGACCCGCACAGGCATTGATGACGTTCTTGTTCTGATCCGAAACGCCGTCCCAGACACCGGAGTTCACAATGACGTAGTTGCGCGGCAGCCA
Source organism: Silicimonas sp. (assembly GCA_022819605.1). Lineage (GTDB taxonomy): Bacteria > Pseudomonadota > Alphaproteobacteria > Rhodobacterales > Rhodobacteraceae > JAJEFO01. The sequence continues at coordinate 21,933 of JAJEGW010000047.1, forward strand.
TGCGTCCACTTCGTAGAAGTAATTCAGCGATTCCCAAACCTTACGGTCATAGCCCGTGGAACCCGACGAAACCATCGCGTCAGCCACGCCGGTTGCAAAGGCCTGGCTGATTTCGGCCGCCTCGATCGTGACCGGCAGCATTCCTGTCAGTTCGGCAAGGCGCGTGGTCGCGTTGTTGTACGAGCGGAACTTGATGCCTTTCATGTCCGCGACCGAATTCACGGCGTCGCGGAAATAGAGGCCCTGAGGCGGCCACGGCACCGCATAGAGCAGATGCAGGCCCTGGTCGGCCAGAGTCTTCTCGATGGTGGGCTTCGCGGCTTCCCAAAGCTTGTCGGCATCATCGAAGCTTGTAGCGAGGAACGGCACGGAGTCGAAGCCGAACAGCGCGTTCTCGTTCTGGTGACCGGAGAGCAGTCGTTCGCCGATCGGAACCTGACCGGTTTGGACTGCGCGCTTGATCTGGGCCCCAGGGAAGAGGCTTCCGCTGGGGTGGGTCACGACCTCGATCTCGCCACCCGTGCCGGTCGTAACGCATTTCGCGAACTCGGCGCCCGTTACCGAATGGAAGTTGGAGCCGGAATAGGCCATGGGCATATCCCATTTCTCAGCCATGATCGGCGTTGCGGTCATGGCCAGGGCGACCGTGCCTGCAGAAAGTAGCGTCGTTGATTTGTACATTTAATTCTCCTGAGTGAATCACGTCGGATGACGCGCATCTGCGTATCGTGCAGGGGAAAAGGGGGTAAGGTCAAGATTTGGTTGTCGTCCTGCCACGAGCTGCGAAACAAGGCGACCCGTCCGGGGCCCGCCCGTCAAGCCGACATGGTCGTGGCCGAATGCCATCAAGGCCCCCGCAACGCTCGGAACGGGTCCAATGAGAGGCGTGCTGTCGGCGACCGAGGGACGGTGCCCCATCCATTCGATTGTGTTCTTCCAGACGATACCAGGAATGGCCTTGCGAATCTGCCTTTCGAGCAACCTGAACGGTCCCTGCGACGGTGGTGCATCGAGGCCGCCGAACTCGACGATGCCGGCAAGTCGCAGACGGCCCTCCATGGGAGTCGCCACAAACTTGGCGGCGGCAATCATGACGGGTGACCGCGGCATGATCGAGGGTTCCCAGAGTTCGAGGTGATAGCCCCGTTCGCTCTCCATCGGCACCTTGATCCCGAGCTTGCGCGCCAGCGGCCCGGACCATGCGCCCGCCGCGAGGACGACCGAGTCACACCCGACCGTTTCGCCGCCGACGCGAAGGCCCGTGACCTGGCCATTCTCTTGAACCACGTCCGTGGCCTCTCCGATCAGGAGCCGCGCACCCTGGCTTTCCGCATGCCTTGCAAGATCCTTCACGTAGTGACCGGGATCGCTGATCCGTCCATGGTTCGGGCATCGGACCCCGAAGCCGATCGACGGGCCAAAGGCCGGATCGTAGTCGCGCAGTGCCGTGCCTTCGAGCTCCTGCCACGTGTATCCGTGATCCGCCCGGATCTGCCAACCAAACGAATCGCCCTCGAAATGCGCGCGGTCGCGATAGAGGAAGACATAGTCCGCAGGGCAAATCCATCTCTCCGCACCGGTGCCCCTCGCCAGATCCTGGTGCTCGGCCAGGCTGTCGCCGACGATTCGCGTCATAGCGGATGCCCGCTTGCGGACGTCACTTGCATTCGCGTGACCCAGAAAGCGAGTCAGCCAGGGGACGAGGCGTGGCAGATACTGCCATTTGAGAAAGAGCGGCTGGTCACGACCGAAGAGAAGGCCAGGGACATTTCGGAGCAGTCCTGGCACGGAGATCGGGACGATGCCATTGGACGCCAGAACTCCGCCATTGCCGTGACTGGCGCCTTCGGCGGGGCCCTTCCTGTCGATCAGGATGACGTCATGCCCGTCGCGGAGGCACCAGATGGCGGTCGATACGCCGACGATTCCGGCACCGATGATCGCGACAGTCTTTCGGGAGTCGTCCACTGCTGCAACACCTCCGCTGCCTTGAAAGCGGAGCCTGCAACAGCGAAGCCTGGCCTGCAAATCCTTTGACGCCGTGTTGTTCACGAAGGGGCGGACGCAGAAGCTTTCCTTGAGCGGCAGTCCAGGCTTGTAACCTTGACATTTGCACAGCTCGATACTGATTGCCCGCGGCTGCCTGAAACGCCGCCTTCAGGCGGTTGGTCTTGGTGCCTTCGCCAGGTCTCTACGTCGCGTTTGAACTCCGGGCGTCAGTGCGGCACCTCGCGGTCGTCGCTGAAATTGACCGAACTCAGGAATCAGTTGTGTTCCGGCATGGTGCCGGGTTCTTCCTGTGTCGAGCAGCCAGAGCTGGCCCGAATCCACTTCAAGGAAATTTGCCGGACAAATCGGGTGGATAAACACGTTGGAATTTGGCAGCAACGAATCGCGATGTTCAGACGGGGCAATGGTCATGATCACGGGCGGCAAATCGATCTACGGCGCTTCTGTGGGCATCCTCATGCTCGAAGCTCGGTTCCCGCGCATCCTTGGCGACATGGGCAACGCGGGCACATGGAGCTTTCCCGTGCTCTACAAGGTCGTGCGCGACGCGTCGCCGGATCGCGTGGTCCGACAGGGAGCGCGAGGCTTGCTGGACGCTTTCACGACGGCGGCGCAGCAACTTGAGGCTGACGGAGTGGACGGGATCACCACGAATTGCGGGTTTCTCTCGATTTTTCAGGACGAGCTGTCGGCGGCAGTCGACATTCCCGTTCTGACCTCGTCGCTGATGCAGCTTCGCGCGGTCAATGCACTCCTCCCGTCAAGCCGCCGGGCGGGAATCCTTACCGTTTCGCGCTCGTCCCTTACCGAAGCGCATCTGTCGGCTGCAGGCGTGCCGGAGGGTACGCCCATCGGCACGACCGAAGGTCGGATGCATTTCACCGAGGCCGTCTTGGGCAATTCGCTCGAACTCGATCCGGCGGCAGCAGAAGCTGACAACGTGGCCGCCGCTGAAGAACTTGTTGCGGGACATCCCGAAATTGGAGCTATCGTGCTCGAATGCACCAACATGGCACCTTACGCGGCCGCGATTCGAAGCGCCACGGGAATTCCGGTCTTTTCGCATCTGAGCTTCGTGAACTGGTTCCAGTCCTCGCTGTCGCCGCCGGACTGGCCGCACAAGACCTGAGATTTGCGGGACACGTGGCGGTTCAATCGATCACGGCTGCTGCGCGCCCGGCAAGGGTGCCAAGCCAGCACGCCCCAAGGATGTGTCGCTGAACGAGGGCCTGCGGCAACTTGCGTCGTCGAATTTGGAAAACGTCGTCTTGTTCCGTTGAGAACGATGCCGTCGCATTGCTTTGCCGGCACCGATGCCTGCGCCTTCCCCGACCGCCCAAGGTGAACGTTCGCGAGTTTCGCGCCGGGCGTGCGCGTTCACGAATCTGAATGCCACCCCAGGAGACCCGACGTCGACAAGTCCGGTGTGCACAGGTGTTCGAAGTGCAGACCTGCAACTGGGCACCATCATGGCCAGGGATCGGGCGCAAATCCCGCCAAGGTGTTCAAAGCACTGTGATTTTCAGGTACTCCCGACTCTCTGACTCGTTCTGTTGGCAGCAGGAAGGAAGATCGCGAAAGTGACCATGTGTCATGTCCGTTCCGGCATTGGCTCGGGAAATGCAGTGAATGCACATCGTGTTGAAAATGGAACGGGAATTGCTGAGGACATTGCGGTAGGGTGGACATCGGTAGGCGGTCGAAGTACCTTGAATGTCAAGTCTAGGTCCGGTCGATTCGAAGGAGCGCCTCTAATGAGTAGCGTTTTGGTTTATGCCGCTCCGCCTGCGATGATGGCGCGTAGATTGGAGAACGCGAAGCGTCTCCTCTGCAGTTCGCTTTCCGGGCTGCGTCGTTCGAATCTTCTCCATGAATTTCGGCCGATCCGGTGGGCGGCGACGGCATTTTGTGCCGCGCTCATGTTGAATGCAGTTCCGGAAGCGGCAGCGCAGTCGGCTGCCGAGAAAGGTCTTCAGATCGCCAAGACGGCGCGTGCCGCTGACAGGGGATTCGGAAATTATACCGCCGAGTTGAGCATGATTTTGCGAAACCGTCGGGGGAAGGAGAGCCGACGTTCGCTGCGCATCAAGGTTCTTGAAGTTGCGGGTGACGGCAACAAGACCGTGTTCGTGTTTGACAATCCCAAAGACGTGAAGGGAACTGCATTCCTGATTCACGGACATGTCAACAAGTCGGATGATCAATGGCTTTATCTTCCAGCATTGAAACGAGTCAAACGCATCAGTTCTTCGAAGCGTTCGGGATCTTTCATGGGAAGTGAGTTCGCGTACGAAGATCTGACAATTCCGGAAGTCGAAAAGTTCACGTACAAATGGCTGCGCAACGAGCCTTGCGGGAATCTGACGTGCACAGTTTTGGAAATGATTCCAACTGAGCGTGGCTCAGGTTATTCCCGACAAATTGCCTGGCATGACACCAAAGAATTTCGTGTCTGGAAAACGGAATATTATGATCGGAAAAACGATCATCTGAAGACACTGACTTTCAGCGGGTACAAAAAATATACTGGCGGATTTTGGAAACCCGAGAACTTGAATATGGTCAACCATGCCACCGGCAAGAGCACGGATCTGAATTGGAGCAACTACCAGTTCAACACCAATCTGAGCGAAAAGGACTTTACGCAAACAAGTCTTCGACGCATCCGCTGACAACCTGACTGCTTTCAAGACTGATCCCAAGGACTGTCTGCGTGGCGACATTCGCCAACGGAACGGCTTCAACCGGAGCCGAGGGATTCATTGAATGCGAAGTCCAATGCTGGGAATTCGGGCAAGGAATGCTGCAAGGCGCCTGGCCGTGTGCACCTGCTCACCGGGCTTCGCAAGCGACGTCACCGGACATGAGGTGCATGTTCGATCACTGAATGTGCGCAAGAAGGTCTTCAATCAGCGCCCCGGTATGGCTCGACATACTGAAGCGCCATGTCCCACGGAAAGAATATCCAGGTGTCTTGGCTGACGCCGGTTATGAACGTGTCCACCTGTTGTTCGCCCATGGGCTTGGCGTAAATCGTGGCAAAATGAGCCTTCGGATAGTGCCGTCTTACGAGTTCGAGCGTCTGGCCGGTGTCGACCAGGTCGTCCACGACGAGAATGCCGTTCCCGTCACTCATCATTTCCGCGTCTGGAGACTTCAGAATCTCCGCGTCGGACTGCGACTGGTGGTCATAGCTCTTCACGCTGATCGTATCCACGATTCGAATGTCGAGTTCGCGGGCCACGATCATCGCTGGTGCCATGCCGCCACGCGTAATTGCCACGACCGCCGCCCACCTGCCATCCAGTGGCCCGCGCCCATCCAGTCGCCAAGCAAGCGCACGGGCGTCGCGATGCAACTGGTCCCAGCTGACGTGGAATCCTTTCTCGTGTGGCAGTCGTTCGGTCACGGGCTGTCCTGTCGATCAACTCGCGGGAACGTCTCTGGCCGATGCGGCGGGTACGCCAAGCACCGGTTCCTCGGACGGCGGCATAGTACGGATCCGGTACGGGATTGCCTTGCAACCGAGATGGCTATTCCAGCGCCAGGCGTCATCATTCGGGTTTCTCGTAGGTCATGTCCGGGGCGTCAAGCGCCTTCATGCCCACGACATGGTAGCCGGAGTCCACGTGATGAACCTCGCCCGTGACAGCCGCACCCAGATCGGAAAGAAGATATAGCGCGGCGTTGCCGACATCCTCGATGGTAACGTTGCGCCTCAGCGGAGAATTGTACTCGTTCCACTTCAGTATGTAGCGGAAGTCGCCGATGCCGGAGGCCGCCAAGGTCTTGATCGTGCCCGCGCTGATGGCATTGCATCGGATGCCGTCCTTGCCGAGATCTTCGGCCATGTAACGCACGCTGGCTTCCAGCGCAGCCTTGCAGACTCCCATCACGTTGTAATGTGGCATCACTCGCTCGGCCCCGTAATAGGTCAGGGTCAGGAGCGATCCGCCATCAGGCATTATCGCGGCGGCGCGCCGTGCAATCGCGGTGAAGGAATAGACTGAGATGTCCATCGACATGAGGAAGTTGTCGCGACTTGTGTCGACATAGCGGCCACGCAATTCGCTCTTGTCGGAAAACCCGATCGCGTGAACGACGAAATCAAGTTTGCCCCAGCGGTCCCATAGTTCCTGGAACAGGGAGTCCACGCTGTTCATGTCTGCCACGTCGCAGGGCAGGACGAAGTTCGAGCCCAACTGTCCTGCCAATGGCCCGACGCGCTTCTGGAGCGCCTCGCTCTGATACGAAAACGCGAGTTCGGCACCTTGACCGGCAACCGCCTTGGCAATTCCCCAGGCGATCGATTTCTCGTTGGCCAGCCCCATGATCAGGCCCTTCTTGCCTGCCATAAGCCCTGCGGACATATTTTGACCCTCGCCCCGTTTACCGTGCAGTGGGTCTATGCGATCAAGCCAAGTGCATCAAGGGCGCGAAGGCGGGCTTCATGGACAGAACCGGAATTTTCGAAGGCAATGACCCGATGGCCATCGTGAGCCGTTGGCTGAACGAGGCAGCAGGGACTGAACCGAACGATCCGAATGCATTGGCCCTCGCCACGGTGGACGAAACCGGTCTGCCGAATGTGCGCATGGTCCTGCTCAAGGGGATCGAAAACGGCACCTTCGTCTTTTACACGAATTACGGCAGCGTGAAGGCACGGGAACTCAAGGCTTCCGAGAAGGCGGCCTTCGTCCTGCACTGGAAGAGCCTCCGCCGTCAGGTCAGGGTACGCGGACCCGCAACGATTGAGAGCGGTGCGTCGGCAGACCGCTACTTTGCGACGCGAGGGGTGCAAAGCCGGATAGGGGCCTGGGCATCCCGTCAGTCCGAGCCGTTGTCTTCCCGAAAGGTGCTGATGGCCAGGGCGGCGAAGATGGGCGTCGTTCACGGACTTGATCCGAAGCGCCCACCGTTCTGGGGCGGTTTCAGAATCTTGCCCTTAGAGATCGAGTTTTGGGCCGATGGGGATTTCCGGCTCCACGACCGATTCCGTTGGACCAGGGCGTCGCCAGATGCCGCTTGGGAGGTCGAACGCCTTTATCCTTAGCACAATCCTGCCTAGATTTCTGCAGAATTGAGCACTTCGCGCCGTGAACGAGGCGGTTTGTCGATGAAAGCGGGTGCATGCACCCGTCGCCCCACCGCGACAGTCCACTGCGTGAATATTGTGTGCGGATTTTTTTGTTGCGTGCGGTCGCACCAATGGCTCAAAGTAGGCGCATGCTGGGCAACAGCCCAAGGGATGATGCTTATAGATGACCGACCTCAGCAAAGGCGGCGTGCGCGTCACTGGCAAGGTAAAGTGGTTTGATCCGTCGAAGGGGTTCGGCTTTGTCGTTTCCGATGAGGGCGGGCCGGACATTCTGCTTCATGCAAATGTGCTTCGCAACTATGGACAATCCTCCGTGGCGGACTCGGCGGGAATTGAAGTCGAGATCCAGGAAACGGCACGAGGCATCCAGGCAATCGCAGTGCTCAGGATAGATCCTCCAGCCATGTCCGCAGCAGATGATGCCTTGCCGGATGGTGGTGAGTTCAACGAGCCGGTTGACCCGTCGGTGCCGTTGGAGCCGGCGCGCGTGAAGTGGTTCGACAAGGCGAAGGGGTTCGGATTCGCGAACGTCTACGGCTGCAGCGAGGATGTCTTTCTCCATATCGAGATCTTGAGGCGCTCGGAACTTGCCGACCTTCAGCCCGGAGAGGCGGTGTCAATCAGGGTCGTGGAGGGCAAGCGGGGTCGCATGGCCACTCAGATCGCGTCATGGGAAGCGGGCCTTAGATCCGAATAGTGATGCGGGCAGGATTCGGAATCTTGGCATTGCTTGTATTTGCCGAAACAGCGTCGGCGGATTGCAAGGTTGACCGTGTCGACCTGCGTGGCGACTGGGGCCGCGCACGGTTCTCCGTGGAACTTGCGGATGATCCCGACGAACGGTCGCTCGGTCTGATGCACCGGGACTTCCTGCCATCGGGAAGCGGAATGCTCTTTGCATACGAAGCGCCGCAGCGCGCGGTTTTCTGGATGAAGAATACCAGGGTTCCGCTCGACATGATTTTCCTGACTCCGTCCGGAAGGGTAACAAAAGTCCACGAGAACGCGATACCATTTGACGAAACGCACATAGATGGTGGCGAGGGTGTCAAATTCGTGCTTGAAATCAACGGCGGCCTTTCTCGCAGGCTTGGCATCAATGAAGGAAGCGAGCTTCGGCATCCGGTCATCGGACCGAACCCGGTCTGGCCCTGCGAATAGACAGCGGGATGATAGACCGGAAACGCGTCGATGTGCATGGCCGGGGAGGCACTCTCAAGCAATCTTGATTCCCGGCATGCAGTCGAATTTCGCCGGTTGATCGTGCCGCGTCCGCCATTGCCGGGCCCTTGGCTTGCGGAGGACTCGCTGAACCCTTGCAGGCAAGGCAGACCGCAAGCTCAGGCACAAGCGAATTGCCAAGGGGAAATTCTTTGCGGTATTGAGGCGACCGAGTCGGGGCGTAGCGCAGTCTGGTAGCGCACCTGTTTTGGGAACAGGGGGTCGGGAGTTCGAATCTCTCCGCCCCGACCAGCATCAGCAAGGAATCCGAGGCGCGCGGCTCGTCCCGAAGTTCGGTCCGACGCATATTGCACGTTGCGCTTGGATTCTTGTGCGGCATCTCGCTTGAAACCCGGTGACATCGACAGCGCTTGCCGGATGCGCGAGCGGCATGTCCGGAACCAAGAGTGCCAGATTCGTGGAATGTCACCGAGGTTGGCTGTCGTTCATCGCGGCGCACGAGATTTCCTGCCGGGTTCGCCCGTCAGGGTCGCGAAGCGCATCCGAGTGGCAAAGTGATTCTATCTTGAGTGTCAGCCGACGGCACGAACTTCTGTCCATCGTCCCGCTCAAGATAAAAGAACTGACCGCCGAAGATGGCGATGGCACCCCTTGGCACTTCGCGCGAGTCGTTAGCTTGGCAGCGTAAACGCCTTATCTCGATTGACGGAATCGCGAGACCGGGACGTCTCATGCCGACCCATGATGGCACACGCTACACGCTTGCCTGGAGGTTGCAGAATTTTTTGGGATTTCCTGTTGACGAACCCCTAAGAAAAGCCGCAAGTTGTGTGAGCCGGTTGGGAGGCCACAACATGTTGTGGAATTTGACGGGGACAGCATTTGAGCATCTTCGGCCCTTCAGGAAGGAAAGGGTCGTGCATGCACGCAACTATATGCACGGGACAGGTGCCGTTGTCTCTTCTCTTGGCTGCACTGAATGTCGACCTGACTGAGGCAGGGGAAGAAGGCCGGAATGGCTCAAGCAGGATAAAGAACGGGGTCCAAGCGAAAAAATGAAAATCAAGCGTAGCTTTACGAAGGCAGGCCGGGACGCATACGCGTCCATCAATTTCACGACGACGTCATCTGAGATCAAGAATCCGGACGGCACCGTCGTGTTTCGGCTCGATAACGTTGAAGTGCCCGAAAGCTGGAGCCAGGTGGCGTCGGATGTTGTCGCTCAGAAGTATTTCAGGAAAGCCGGAGTGCCGGCACGCCTGAAGAAAGTGAAGGAGCGGGGTGTCCCGGAGTTTCTTTGGCGTTCGGTCGCGGACGAAGCCGCGCTTGCCGGGATTCCTGAGGAGGATCGCTATGGCGGCGAATCCCGGGCAACTCAGGTCTTCGACCGCCTGGCGGGGGCTTGGGCCTACTGGGGCTGGAAGGGCGGCTACTTCTCATCGAAGGAAGACGCGCGGGCCTATTTCGACGAGATGCGCTACATGCTTGCGACGCAGCGTGCGGCGCCGAACTCTCCGCAATGGTTCAACACGGGCTTGCATTGGGCATACGGCATCGACGGGCCAAGCCAGGGTCACCACTACGTGGACTACGAGACCGGAAAGCTGACCAAGTCCGGCAGCGCCTATGAGCATCCGCAGCCCCATGCGTGCTTCATACAGTCCTGCGCCGACGACCTCGTGAACAGCGGCGGCATCATGGACCTGTGGGTCCGGGAGTCACGCCTCTTCAAGTACGGGTCTGGAACCGGGACCAATTTCAGCCTGCTCCGTGGAGCAGGCGAGCATCTGTCGGGCGGTGGCAAGTCATCGGGACTGATGGGCTTCCTGAAGATCGGCGACCGTGCGGCCGGGGCCATCAAGTCGGGCGGCACCACCCGGCGCGCGGCCAAGATGGTAATCGTTGACGCCGATCACCCAGACATCGAGGACTTCATCAACTGGAAGGTCATCGAGGAGCAGAAGGTCGCTTCCATCGTGGCAGGCTCAAAGGTCCACGAACGCGAACTCAATGGCATATTCGCGGCGATCAAGGTGTGGGACGGAGCGGCAGCCGAAGCGGTTGATCCGGCGCGGAACGAGAGCCTCAAGGCTGCGATCCGGTCCGCGAAAAGGTCGGCCATTCCCGAGACCTACATCAAGCGCGTACTTGACTACGCGAGACAGGGCTACGAATCGATCGAGTTTCCGACATATGACACGGACTGGGATTCGGAGGCCTACTCGAGCGTTTCGGGTCAGAATTCCAACAACTCGATCCGGGTCACGGACGCGTTCCTGAAAGCGGTGAAGGATGATGGCGACTGGGAACTTTACCGCCGCACCGACGGCGGGGTGGCAAGGATCGTCAAGGCGCGTGATCTTTGGGAGCAGGTCGGCCACGCTGCTTGGGCTTGCGCAGACCCCGGCATCCAGTATCACGACACGATCAATGCCTGGCATACATGCCCCGAGGCCGGAGAAATCCGCGGATCGAACCCGTGTTCGGAATACATGTTCCTCGACGATACCGCCTGCAACCTGGCGTCCCTGAATCTCCGTACGTTCCATGACGACGGGGAGTTCCAGGCAGACGACTATGTCCACGCAACGCGCCTCTGGACTGTGACGCTGGAGATCAGCGTCATGATGGCGCAATTTCCGTCGAAGGAGATCGCGCAACTGTCCTATGAGTTCAGGACCCTCGGTCTCGGCTACGCGAACATTGGCGGCCTGCTCATGACCATGGGCCTGGGGTACGACTCAGATGAGGGCCGGGCACTGGCAGGCGCCCTCACGGCGATCATGACCGGCGTGTCCTACGCGACTTCAGCCGAGATCGCGCGGGAACTGGGCCCGTTCCATGGCTACCGGAAGAATTCCGAACACATGCTTCGCGTCATTCGCAATCATCGGCGTGCGGCACACGGAGAATCGTCCGGATACGAGAAGATGAACGTCCTTCCCGTGCCGCTTGATCACGACAACTGCCCGGATGGTAGGCTGGTGGAACTGGCCGCGAAGACGTGGGACGACGCGCTCGAACAGGGCATGAAACACGGCTACCGAAATGCCCAGGCCACGGTCATCGCACCGACTGGTACGATAGGCCTTGTGATGGACTGCGATACGACAGGGATCGAGCCGGACTTCGCCTTGGTGAAGTTCAAGAAGCTCGCCGGGGGCGGTTACTTCAAGATCATAAACCGCTCAGTGCCGGCGGCGTTGGAGACTCTTGGATACTCTTCCTCCCAGATCCGGGAAATCGTTTCCTACGCCGTCGGCCACGGAACGTTGGCGAACGCCCCGGGGGTCAACCATGCAGCGCTGGTTGGCCATGGTTTCGGCGAGGCCGAGATCGACAGGATCGAGGAGGCTCTGCCGTCTGCGTTCGACATTCGCTTCGTGTTCAATCAGTGGACCCTCGGCGAAGAATTCTGCTTGAAGACTCTCGGGATCCCGGCGGAGAGGCTGAACGATCCGGAATTCGACCTTCTTCGCAGCCTCGGCTTCAGCAAGGCGGACATTGAAGCCGCGAATGACCACGTCTGCGGTTCGATGACGCTTGAAGACGCACCTCATTTGGCGAAAGAGCACTACCATGTCTTCGACTGCGCGAATCCGTGTGGGCGCAAAGGCAAGCGGTTCCTTCCCGTCGACAGCCACATCAAGATGATGGCTGCCGCTCAGTCGTTCATTTCGGGCGCGATCTCCAAGACGATCAACATGCCGAACGACGCGACTGTCGAGGATTGCAAGGCGGCCTACGAACTTTCGCATCGGCTCGGCATCAAGGCCAATGCCCTCTATCGTGACGGTTCAAAGCTCTCGCAACCCCTGTCGGCGGCCCTTGTCGCGGATGACGACGAGGCGGCGGAGACACTTGAGGCCGGCACGCCGCATGAGAAGGCCGTCGTGCTGGCCGAGAAGGTCGTGGAGAAGGTCATTGTCAAGGAACTGGCAGGCGCGCGCAATCGAATGCCCGAGCGGCGGCGGGGATACACTCAGAAGGCCATTGTCGGAGGGCACAAGGTCTACCTGAGGACCGGCGAGTACAGCGACGGCTCGCTTGGCGAGATTTTCATCGACATGCACAAGGAAGGCGCCGGCTTCCGGGCGATGATGAACAACTTCGCAATCGCCGTCTCGGTCGGCCTTCAGTACGGGGTGCCGCTGGAGGAGTTCGTGGATGCATTTACTTTCACGCGCTTCGAGCCGGCCGGCATGGTCCAAGGCAACGACTCGATCAAGAACGCAACATCGATTCTGGACTACATCTTCAGGGAACTGGCGGTCAGCTATCTGGATCGCATTGATCTCGCACATGTAAAACCGGAAGGTCCGACATTTGATGACATGGGACGCGGCGAGGCGGAGAGCAAGCCGGATGTTGCGGAGGCTTCCGTCGCAAGTGGCGCGACCCATGTCGAGTTGCTCAAGCGCGTCGCATCCGCAGGATACACACGCGGCCGCGTGCCAAGGGAATTGGTGCTCGTGGAAGGTGGCGCCTCTGCCGCCGCGGCGCTGGACAGCGCTGCCGTTCCGGCAGCGGCGGCAGAGGCAATCGTGCCGGAAGCTGGAGCGGCATTGGCTGTCGGTGAATCCTCCGGCGAGGGAACGGTCAAGATAGCCGCACGAACGAAGGCCAGAATGCAGGGGTATGAGGGAGATCCTTGCGGCGAATGCGGCAACTACACCTTGGTGCGCAACGGCACGTGCATGAAGTGCAATACCTGCGGCGCAACGAGCGGGTGCAGCTGATGACACGAGACGGAGCTGCTTGCCAGGCTCTGTTCCGAGGAATGGGTGGCGCTGCCGTGCAGCCCCGCCTTGGCGTCGGGGGATCTCCCGCCCCCGAAACGAGAAGCGGGGTGCCGACAGCTTGGGTCGGCAATCTCCCGCCCGGAGAATCGCGTCTTGTGGTTCGACGGATGAGGGGGCGGGTGCGCTCGCCCTGAACGCGGGTCAGGCCGCAGGCAGAAACCGGGCGGCACGACAAGTGAGCCTGACAAGCGAAACTGGGGGGCCATGGCCCCCCAACTTTCCTTCCAGAACTCGCAACGGTGCGATCGCGCAGGAGCGATCTTCACGTGCTGCGCAAGGTGTTCCGTTGATCGTGGAGGTCCAGGGCTCTTTCGGCAGGGTCGTGGCAGCGAAAGAAACGGTTCAGGGGCGGAATTCCCGCATGTCGGAATTCGTGGCCGACACGCTCAGGCCATTCCGCTCTCTGCGTCAATTTCACCTCTGGCCAGGGCCACCACACCTGTGCGCGCCAGTTCATCGAGGCCCAGAGGCCGCATGAGTTCCGCGAATGCATCTATCTTGCTGGACGTTCCGGTCACTTCGAACACGAAACTGTCCAGCGTGGAATCCACGACCTGCGCGCGGAAGATGTCCGCCAGCCGCAGGGCCTCGACCCGGACGTCGCCCTTTCCGACAACGCGGAAGAGGGCAAGTTCCCGTTCGACCGCCACGCCTTCAGTTGTCAGGTCATGCACGTCGTGAACCGGCACGACCCTGCCGAGTTGCGCCTTGATTTGCTCGATGACCGATGGTGTGCCGGTGGTGACAACCGTGATCCGGCTGCGGTGGCCGGTGTGATCGATTTCTGCGACGGTCAGGCTCTCGATGTTGTAGCCGCGTCCCGAAAACAGCCCGATGACGCGCGCAAGGACGCCCGCCTCGTTGTCGACGACCAAGGCTAGCGTGTGCCGTTCCGTTCCCTGTTCGTGGTAGTCACGGAGATCGTAGGCCGAATGGCTCGACGAGCCTTTCTTGATGTTCAACGGTGACATGTCGTCTCTTGTGTCCTCATGGAGTCAGGGTGTTCTTGAAGGCGCATGAGTTGCTGACGGTCCGATGGCCGCATTTGCAGAACCTAGACCAGCACGGCGCCGGCCTCCTTGATCGCGTCGCCCGTGTCCGCCGCTTCTCCAAGCAGCATCTTGTTGTGCGGCTCGCCGGACGGGATCATCGGAAAGCAGTTTTCGTGCCTTTCAACCAGGCAGTCCAAGATGACTGGTCCATCATGGGCCAGCATTTCCTTGATTCCATCGTCCACATCCGCGGCGTCGTCGACCTTGATGCCTTTCGCCCCGAAGGCCTCGGCGAGCTTGACGAAATCCGGCAGGGCTTCCGACCAGGAGTGCGAGTAGCGCTCGCCATGCAGCAATTCCTGCCACTGACGAACCATGCCGAGGCGCTCGTTATTCAGTATGAATTGCTTCACCGGGAGACGATACTGCACTGCCGTGCCCATTTCCTGCATGTTCATGAGCCACGACGCCTCTCCGGCGACGTTGATGACCAGGGCATCGGGATGCGCCATCTGCACGCCAATGGAGGAGGGGAAGCCGTAACCCATGGTTCCGAGCCCGCCGCTGGTCATCCATCTCTTGGGGTCGTTCATGCCCATGTACTGGGCGGCCCACATCTGGTGCTGGCCAACTTCCGTGCAGATGTAGCGATCAGGATGGTCCTTGGTCAGCGCTTCCAGCCGCTGAATGGCATATTGCGGCCTGATGGTGCTGCCCGTTTGCTCGAACTTGAGGCAATCGATCTTGCGCCACTCGTTGATCTGGTCCCACCATTCCTTCACGGCTGGGGCGTCCGTCTTCGCGCCTCGCGACTTCCAGACCTTGAGCAGGTCTTCCAGAACATGCGCGACATCGCCGATGATCGGCAATTCGGTGTGAATGACCTTGTTGATCGACGAGGGGTCGATGTCGATGTGGGCTTTCACGGAGCCCGGGCTAAAGTCCTGCACGCGACCGGTGATTCGGTCATCGAAACGTGCACCGACGTTTATCATGAGGTCGCAGTCATGCATGGCAAGGTTAGCCTCGTAGAGCCCGTGCATTCCCAGCATTCCCAGCCAGTTTTTTCCGCTCGCCGGGTAGGCGCCCAGCCCCATGAGCGTGGACGTAACAGGAAAGCCAGCCTTGTCCACCAATTGTCGCAGGAGTTCGCACGCTCGGTCGCCCGAGTTGATGACGCCGCCGCCAGTATAAAAGATCGGGCGCTTTGCTGTTTCAATCGCTTCCGCCAGGGCGGTAACGACTTCAATGTCTCCCTTGACCTTTGGTGCATAGTGGCTCGTCTGGGCTGCATCCGGTCCGATGTATGTGCCCGATGCGAACTGGACGTCCTTTGGAATGTCGACGAGCACGGGCCCGGGCCTGCCGTTCATGGCGACGTGAAATGCCTCGTGGATCGCGCTTGCGAGCCTGTCTGTTTCCTTGACCAGCCAGTTGTGTTTCGTGCAAGGTCGCGTGATGCCGACCGTGTCCGCCTCCTGGAAGGCGTCGTTGCCGATCATGAATGTCGGAACCTGGCCGGAGATTAGGACGATCGGGACCGAATCCATCAACGCGTCGGTCAGGCCGGTGACGGAGTTTGTCGCGCCCGGTCCGGACGTAACCAGAACGACCCCGGGGCGTCCGGTGGAACGAGCATAGCCTTCGGCTGCGTGGACCGCGCCCTGCTCGTGGCGCACGAGGACGTGCCGGATCCGGTTTTGCTGAAAGACCTCGTCATAGATCGGAAGCACGGCCCCACCCGGGTAGCCGAACACGACGTCGACCCCTTGGTCCTGCAACGCTTTCACGACCATTTTCGCGCCGGTCATCTGCTCTTGTTTCATCGCGCCCGCCCTCTGTGTTCTGCGCATAAAAAAGGCCCCCGGTTTCGGGGGCGCATGGGTGTCCGTTCAGGGATTCCGTTACCGGTCCATGCGCCATGTTCCCACAAGTACTACAGCCTTCGTTCCCATCGTCGGACTCCATTTCAGGCCAGAGACACTAGCAGCGTCGAAATTGGCGTCAACCGGATAATTTGCATTTCTTGCGTCTCGCGCGCTGTTTGCGAAACATCCTTCGCGAAATGCAGTGTCGTCTTACAAATTGCTTTGCCGGCCTCCGCTTCCATTCCGTGGCCGAGAGGCACTGCGGCTGTTCGGCGGTCGTGCACCAGGTTTCTGTCCATGCGGTTTTTCGGGACGAACTGGCCGAGTGTCCGGCAGGCTGATGCGCGCCACCTGGTCCGCGACCGGTTCGGAAGCCGCAGGATCAAGATCCGCCGAGTATTTATTTGGATTGCCTAGGTCTTTCCACTTTCCGTCGGAGAATATCTCGACGGCCGCAAAACTGGCCTTGTACGTCATCTTGGCGGAGCCTGGCACCCAGTAGCCGAGATAGATGTAGGGGAGTCCGGCATCCCGTGCGATCCGGATATGGTCGAGTATCACGTAGGTTCCGAGACTGCGCCCCGCCATTTCCGGGTCATAGAAGCTGTAGACCATGCTTAGCCCGTCATCCATCACGTCGGTCAGGCATACGGCGCGGAGCGTGACGTCGCCCCCGTCTCTGGATGTGTATTCCACCACTCGTGAGCGAACCGGCGTTTCCTCGATCATTGCCGCGAACTCGAAGATGTCCATGTCGGCCATGCCGCCGTCCGCGTGTCGGCTGTCAAGATAGGCACGGAACAGGCCGTACTGCTCTTCTGTCGCCCAAGGCGACATTGCTTCACGAACGAGCGTCGCATTCCTCCGAAGCGTCCTGTTCTGGCTTCGAGACGGCACGAAGTCATTTACCCGAATGCGGGCGGAGAAGCATGCCGAACACTCGGCGCAGGACGGCCGATAAAGCACGTTCTGGGAGCGCCTGAATCCCTGCTTCGAAAGCGAATTGTTCAGCTGTTCCGCATAGTTGCCTTGAAGTGACGTGAACAGCTTTCGCTCCATCCTGCCATCGAGGTAAGGGCAGGTCTGGGGTGCAGTGACGTAGAACTGCGGTGCGATGGGAAGAGTATGCCTCATGGCCTTCCGCTTGTTTTGCTGGGCACGAGACTAGCAAGCGGAAGACGCGTCGCCAATCCAAAACAGGATCAGGTCATTCCGGGCTTGCGACGATTGACGGCAACGGTGCGGAGAACCACGTCGGTCAGGCCTTGCCGTCGGGCAGTGAGAAGCATCATCCCTATGGAGATCATCTGCAGCGGAAAGGTCAGCACCGAGGCGAAGTAACCGGCAGTGTGCAGCAGAGCGGTTGTTCCATCAAGCCTTGTGCCGTCCAGGCCCCGAATCTCGATTCCCACGAGGATCATTCCGGGCGTCGCCGATGCCGACGCGAGCGTCGCCCAGCGGTAGAGAAAGCTGATGCATGCATAAACGGCCGGCAGGAAAAGCAGCGCTGTCAACAGGGTGAAAGCCACAATCGCAGCGGTGGCCAACGAGATCAGGATAACATCCAGGCACCAAGCGAGGAACCGCTTCAAGGGCACGTTTTGATATGGGTCGTCTTCGTGCTCAACGCCTGACTGGTCGACCGGGTACTCCAAGGATGTCATGTCGGAGTTCCTCCGTCTTGGAATCACGGGCGGCCCGTTCTGCATCAGAAGGGCCGCCACTCTAGGGAGTCGGTTTCCGAGTTCACGCCCTGACAGCGTCGGGGTCAATGTCGGCGTCACGAGCCTTTCTGGCGCGCTCGGCCATGAACTGGTCGAACTCCGCCTTGTCCTTCGCGTCGCGCAGGCGCTGCAGGAATGTCTCGAACGAGTCCTGTTCCTCTTCAAGGCGTCGGAGTGTGTCCGCCTTGTATGCGTCGAAGGCCACGTTGCCGCTGGACTTCATGGCGGCGCGAATGTTGCCGCATTTCTTGCGCTTTTTTTCGAACATGCCCTTGCTCCAGATCATGTAGGCCAAGAGTGCCAGGCCGATTGGCCAGAAGAAGATGAAGCCGAGGATCATCGCTG
>JAJEGW010000022.1 GCA_022819605.1 Silicimonas sp.
CGGAAAGATCGCCAAGCTCAGGTCAACGCACAACAACTACCTGACGTTGCCGGTCATCTTCCTCATGCTCTCGATCCACTATCCGCTTGCCTTCGCGACGGAATACAGCTGGATCATCGCAAGCCTGGTGTTCCTGACAGGCGTCACGATCCGGCACTACTTCAACACGATGCACGCGACGGGATCGGGGCCGCACTGGACCTGGGCAGCCACGGCCATCCTCTTCGTCATCATGGCCTGGCTTTCGGTGGCACCGATGCTCGACAGCCTGGAAGAGGCCGAAGCGCGTACGTTCACGCCCCTTGAGCAACAGTTCGCTTCGGCCGACGGGTTTGGCGATGCCTTCGACGTGGTGCTTGGCAACTGCTCGATGTGCCACGCGCGCGAACCGGTTTGGGAAGGCATGCACTGGCCTCCCAACGGCGTGGTCCTAGAAACGGAATCCGACGTCGCGCGCCACGCAAGGCAGATATTTCTCCAAGCGGGCGTGACCCATGCCATGCCGCCGCCAAACGCGGTGTCAACCATGGACGCGGGCAGCCGCGCCATAATCGTTGCCTGGTACCGCAACGCGACACGCAGCAGAAACTGATGACTACACGCGTCCCGGCTCTGCCGGATGAGGGCACGCCTTGGCCAGTTGCCTCAAAATTGACCGCCCATTGATTGCCCTGTCCCGCAAGCTGTCAGCAAGTGCGCCAAACTGACGGGTGCCAGTGAGCGGCAAGGTCATGCGCGGTCAGCGGCGCACCTGGTGAGGGCAAGGCGAGCGGGAAACAAGCGGCCCTCATGTGAGGCTGAGAGCCTTCCCCGGCATCAGCAAGACCGACTTCATCGCGGCCTCCATCACGCCTGGATTCGTCCATCTCCGCGGGCAGCCGAAAGGGTCCGCGAATCTTTCTGCTCTCTCGTGCCTGATCCTTAGTCTGATCGATTCAGTGCAAGCCGGGCGTTGACGATTTCTACAGTGTCGTCCACGGTAGCGTTCTCGAGGCCGAGCGTCTTGCCGATTGCCTGAACGAGTTTGTCCACGCGCTCGATATGCGGAGCTCCCGCAAATGCGGCCCGTGCGGCCGAGGACGGCTTCAAAAGGCTCTCCGCTGCTCTGGCATACTTCTCGAACGGCACACTGTCATCCGGGCTGGCTCCAAGCCGTGCAGCAACGGCATCCACCCAAGCATAGATCTCCCGGGACAGTTCGATGTCGGAATGAACCGCCTCCTTGATCGACCGGGGCGCATCTGGCGTTATCGCCCTGTAGTTTCCTGTCAGAAGCATCGACCACTTCGCGAACGGCACAAAGAGAGAGTCGTGCACGCGCAACTTCACGGGCACGTCCTGCCCGTCCAATCGGATGGAAGCGACGTCTTCGGCCAAGCGGTTCAGGATCGCGTTGTGCGCCTCTGACGCGAACGTCGCCGCCTTGAAGTTGGTGGGCAGCCCAACATGCAGGAAATTCAGGCTTTCCTCTGGCGGCCGGAACGCCTGCGGATCCGGACTGCACAGGGTCACGCAGTCCGGGTTGAATGCATCCCATACCTTCGGCTCGGTGTAGCAGTGCCTCAGCGATTCCGTGTCGAGCCCGGGAATGCGCCGAAGGTAGGCAAGCGGCGGCATGTTCATGATCGACAGGCACGGCTTCCCCGCCCCGGCAATCTTGTCCATCAATTCCCAGACTGGCGGTGCACGAAACTGCGGCTCCTGCATGGCCAGCCCCACGAGATCGTATTCGTCCGGATCCACTTCATCCGGAGTCTTCGCATCCAGGCGTCCGGGCTGCTCGCCAGACCGAATCAAGCGCGGCTGGCTTTCACCCTTCAAGGTAATCCGGACGATCGTTCCCGCCGAATTGATCAGTTCCGCCTCGTCCGGCAGGCAGACGAGCGTGACGTCATGGCCGGCCATCAACAGCTTCGTCGAGAGAAGCGACCCGTAGGACGCGCCCAGAATTACGATACGACAAGACACTATAATCTCCTTTTTTGTCCGTTCGGGGCAATAACCATATGGTGGCACTCGACTTCAACCACTTCGTCCGATTGAACGCTCTGCGCACCGTCGGGCCTCCCGCCAACGATATTCATGTTCATGCCGGCCCAGAACTACGGTTCCTTTCAAAGTGCGTCCTTGCTGAGCCAAGAGTCCATTGCCGGCAACGGCCACGTGTAATCTGCACGCAGCGCCCCCTGGAGCACATTGCACGAAAGCACTTTTGGAATTCCTTTCCGGAGAGTCGACCTGTCTTGCGTTTCGCCTTTTGGAACCTTGCTTTCGAGCCTGTTGCGAACGCCATCTTTGGTGCGCGGCGACGGATGTCGTATCATTGTCCCATGGCGTCACACTTACCTAGAGCACCGTGAACGCGTTGTCGAAAATCTCCCTCAGGGCATTCTTCTGGACCTTGCCCATTGTGTTCCGCGGCAGTTCGTCCATGAAGTAGATCGCTCTGGGTTGCTTGAATTTCGCCAGCCGGCCGTGCAGCGCCGCCAGGATCTCCTCGGCTTCGAGCCCGCTGCCAGGCTCACGCACGACGATCGCCACAACCCCCTCGCCGAAATCTGCATGCGGCACGCCAACGACCGAGGACTCCGCGACCCCCTCCAACCTGTCGATCTCCCCTTCGACTTCCTTTGGATAGACGTTGTACCCGCCTGAAATCACGAGATCCTTGGCGCGGCCGACAATGGTGATGTATCCGTCCGCATCAATCCGCGCCAAGTCACCGGTGACAAAGAACCCGTCTTCGCGAAACTCTTGCGCCGTCTTCTCCGGCATCCGCCAGTATCCCTTGAACACGTTGGGACCGCGAACTTCCAAGATGCCGATCTCGCCCTGCAGCACCTCGACGCCGGATTCTGCATCAACAACGCGCAATTCAACGCCAGGCAACGGAAAGCCAACCGTGCCGGCCCGACGCTCGCCGTCGTAGGGGTTCGATGTGCTCATCGTTGTTTCGCTCATGCCGTAGCGTTCAAGAATGCGGTGGCCCGTACGGGCCTCGAACGCCCGATGGGTTTCGGCCATCAAAGGCGCGGATCCCGAAATGAATAGCCGCATGTGGCCGGTCAATTCTCGCGTGAAGCGCACATCGCCGAGAAGTCGGCTGAAAAAGGTCGGCACTCCCATCATCGCGGTGGCCCGCGGCAACTGCGCCAACACTATGTCGACGTCGAATTTCGGCAGGAAGATCATCCGTCCGCCAACTCGCAACAAGACGTTCGTTGCCACGAACAGCCCGTGCGCGTGGAAGATCGGCAGGGCATGGAGCAAGGTGTCCGCCGCAGAAAAGCGCCAAGTCTCAACAAGAGCGTCTGCGTTTGACAAGAGGTTTTCATGGCTCAGCATTGCACCCTTCGAGCGCCCGGTCGTGCCCGAGGTGTAAAGGATTGCGGCCAGATCGTCGCTGCGGCGCGCGACAGTTGTGAATTCCTCTGGCGCTTCGGCCGCACGTTCGACCAGCGTGCCGGTCGCCGCCCCGTCGAGCGTCAGGAGCGTGATACCCTTTGCCTCAGCCACGGGTCGCAGCGTTGCCTCGGCGGCAGGGGCGCAGACCGCAACGCGCGGCTCTGCGTCGCCAAGAAAGTAATTGAGTTCGGCGGTCGTGTACGCGGTGTTGAGCGGCAGAAACAGCGCGCCGGTGCGCAGGCAGGCAAGGTACAGGGCAAGCGCCTCGGCCGATTTCTCCGTCTGCATCGCCACCCGGTCGCCGGGCTGCACTCCGGCCTCCGTGAGCACGTTGGCGATCCGGCCGGACAGGCGATGGAGGGCGCCGCCTGACATCTCGCTTCCGTCTGGCCGGATCAAAACCGCGTCCCCGCGCAGTTCAAGCGGCGAAACTAGTGCGTCTGCCATTGGATTCATCCCGATAACCCTTTCCAAAGCATGTAGAACGCGCCGATGCCGACGAAAGTCTCCAGAACAAGCGTATGCACCCGAATCGAAGTTCGTCTCACGATCCAGCGACCGACTGCATGACCAGGGAACGTACATAACCCCAAAACCACACCCAGTCCGGCCAGTTCCACGGTCAAGAGCGGCGACAGGCCGAAAGCGATTGTCTTGGTGACATTCAGCATCACCCCGCTTACCGCAACAGTCGCCAGGAGCGTTTCTCCAACGATACCAGCTCCCAGCATGAATGGAGCAAGGATCATGCCAGCACCGAAACTGGTGCCGGAAATGAATCCGTAAGGCACTGCCACCACCGCGATTGCCCTGCGTGGTACTGCGATGCTCTTGCCCGTCAGGTAGCGCCTGAGCGGCATCGTCACGAGGAGGAACATGCCCAGAAACAATGCGACCGCTTGTTCCGAAAGCTCGACATAGAACAGGACACCCAGCACGATGAACGGCAACCCGAAGCAAATCAGCATGCGAAATGCGCCCCAGTCCACCGCCTTGCGGAAGAGCCAGGCCCGTGAAGCATGGCTGATCATCATGGCGGTCGCCACGACCGGCACTGTCTCCTTAACCCCCAGGACTGGCGCGACCGCAATTGCCATCAACAACGCCCCGGCAAAGCCGCCGACGCTGTGCAGCACCGCAGTGCCGAAGGCCGCTGCCGCCAGATAGATGAATAGCAAGGTGCCGTATTCCACGCCGTCAACGGCC
>JAJEGW010000055.1 GCA_022819605.1 Silicimonas sp.
GGCTTTGGGTCGTTCAGAGCACGAACGGTCAAATGCTGTCACTCCGGGGCATGAAGGGCCTGATTGCCTTGATGCTGCCAAGGGTTTGACGGCAACGCAAGGGGCTCAGGTCTTCCCCGGTCCCCGGGAAATCCGGAGCCATCCTTGGACGGCGCGACGACGGCACAATTTCCACATCGAATTGCACGGAACGAAATGATCCTGGATGCGGAGCACCGGCCCCCGGGCGTGCCCGGGCAGGGAAGCCATGGATCTCGAACTTGCAAGCTCGCCCCTGCAGGGATGATTCGGTCATGCAATCGAGATCGCAATGCTTAGCCTTGCGAAACCTCACCCGAAAGCGAGTTGCTGCCGGACGCATTGACCCGAACCGACCGGATCTCGCCAACGCCTGCCTGGCCATCGGCCACGTGAACCGCGTGCAGGTATTCCGACTTGCCCACGACCTGCCCAGGAAGGCGGCCGGGCCTTTCGAACAGGACGCTGACTGTGTGGCCGACCATCGATTCTTGGGCGGCGCGCTGCTGACGGTTCAGAATCGCCTGCAAGCGCTGCAAGCGTTCGTCCTTGACCGCATCTTCAACACCCTCGAGTTCCGCGGCAGGCGTGCCGGCACGCGGCGAATACTTGAAGCTGTAGGCCTGCCCGTACTCGACCTCTTCCACCAACGCCAACGTGTCCTCGAAGTCCGCCTCGGTTTCACCCGGAAAGCCGACGATGAAGTCACCCGAAAGGAGAATGTCCGGTCGCGCCGCACGAATGCGCTCGATGACCCTTTTGTATTGTTCTGCGGTGTGTCTGCGGTTCATCGCCTTGAGCACCGAGTCAGAACCCGATTGCACCGGCAAATGCAGATACGGCATCAACTTCGCGACCTCTCCGAACGCCGCGATCAGGGAGTCGCTCATGTCTGACGGATGACTCGTTGTGAAGCGAATGCGGGCCAACTCGTCGATTCCAGCCAGTTCGCGGATCAATCCGGCCAAGCCGCCCTCATGCCCATGATAGGCGTTCACGTTCTGCCCCAGGAGGGTGATTTCTCGTACGCCCCGCGCAACAAGCTCGCGCGCTTCCGCCATGACGCGCCCGGCCGGGCGACTGAATTCGGCGCCACGCGTGTAGGGCACGACACAGAAGGCGCAGAACTTGTCGCAGCCTTCCTGGACGGTCAGGAACGCGGTCGGCCCTCGCGCCACTTCCGATCGCTTTGGAAGATAGTCGAACTTGTCTTCCTGCGGAAAGTCGGTGTCCAGGGCCCTTTCTCCAGTTCGGACCTTCCGCTCCAGTTCCGGAAGTCTGTGGTAACTCTGGGGGCCAACGACCATGTCGACCATGGGCTGGCGCGCAAATATCTCGGCTCCCTCGGCCTGGGCCACGCATCCCGTCACCCCGATCTTCAGGTCGGGCCTCGCGTCCTTAAGCGGGCGGAACCTGCCAAGTTCGGAATAGATCTTTTCGGTGGCTTTTTCCCGGATATGGCACGTGTTCAGAAGTATCATGTCTGCGTCATCGACGCTTTCTGCGGCAACATAGCCTTCGGCGGCCAACGCCTCGCTCATGCGTTCGCTGTCATAGACGTTCATCTGGCAGCCAAACGACTTGATGAACAGTTTCCTTGGTGCGGACACGAAGCGATCTCCCTTCTGGGCCCGTGCGTCCTAACCGGCTGGTCTCACATTGCCAAGCACCCTTGCCGTCGAGATTTTCTGACAACGTTCGAATCCAAGGGGCAATGCACCGTGACATTATGCGCCAGATCCAAAATTCAGGTCCATACGCACAACGCGATCGAACACTGGTCGTGAACAATTGCCAGGCACCCGCTTCCTTCCCCGGCTTGATGCAACCGGTCCCCAGAGGTCGCTTCAGTCGCGGTCGCCAGACCCGAGTCTGCGACCAGTCATGGCCAGACCTGCAAGGCAGACCAATCCGAACGCCGCGTAGACGGCCAGAATTGCCTGGATCTCTTTGATCGTCATTGCACCGACTTCGGACATGTTCACCGAGACCAGCAGCAGGCTAGCAGCAAAGAAAAGCCGCGCCACGAGATTCCTGAGCGAGATGTAGGTCGCGCGCATCTCGTCCTCCAGAATGGGCTGAATTCGCGCTGCAATGAACGGCTGCGCCAGGCTGTCAGGCACCTTTCGCAAGAGCAGAAGCAGCACTGCCGGTACGTTGCCGAGCACTGCCAGTCCGGCCGCAAGCATGATCTGGATGCAGAATGCCAGCAACAGGATGCTCTTCAATCCGAGCCAGCGCCTTACCCCCGGTGCCACCCATGACACCGCAACCGACACCAGCATCATGAGCGTGGTCACGACGCCGCTCACAACCGCAGCCTCGGAGATGAAGCCCGGGCCGCCAAGAACTTCCATAATGAACGGTTGCCCGAAAACGAATGGCAGATGACCAAAGCCGTAGATCAGTATCGAAAGCACAAGGAGCCATGCCAGAACCGGATGGAACAAGGCCTTGCGAAGCGCTTCGAATCGCTCTGCCTCACCGCGAACGCGACCGTTGCGGTGCGGTTCGGAAAACTGGATCGCGATCAGGACCAGCGCTCCGAACGCCACTGCGCTGGCCGCAAATGGCAGGCGCAGGCCAGAGAGCGCCATAAGGCCTCCGGCAACTGCGGAAACCGCAAGCGCAAGGAAACTGAATCGCCATGCGCGAACCTCTTCCCTTTCGATCTCGTCAGCTCGACCTTCGCTCGTCAGCGACTCGTAAAGAACGGCACTGTCCGTTCCAGAGACCAGCGCTATGTGGGCACCCATGGCAATTTGCGCAAGCGCGAAGACCCAGAAGCTCTCGCCGAACGCAAAGAGGGCACAGGACAAGAACCCGGCGCAGGCGCTCGCGATCAACGTTCTCCGCCTGCCCCACCGATCCGAGAAATACCCCGAAGGCACCTCCAGCACGGTCGTCGTGACGTCATAGATGGCGTAGAACAGTATGGCCTGCGCAGCAGAGAGTTCGGACTGCAGGAACAGGAACCAGATCGCCTGCCAGAAAAGCAGGTTCTGGAAGAACTTGAACCATGGGTAGAGCGCAATGTTTCGTGCCGCGCCGCTCATCAGCCGACTTGCGCCCCGAATTCGCTTCCATCGGCCCACCCCCCATCCGCCAAGGGTCTCGGGCAAGTCTCGAGCGGCTGGAGCGCGGTGCGCATCAGAGCATTGCAGGCACGACCAGGTCAGGTGGGCGATGACCGTCGGCAAATGTCTTGATATTCACGATCACCGCTTCACCCATCTCGACACGCCCCTCGACCGTCGCCGAACCCATGTGAGGAAGAAGCACGACATTGGGCAGTGCGCGAAGCCGCGGGTTTATCTCGTGGCGATGCTCGAAGACGTCCAGCCCCGCACCGGCGATCTCGCCGGAGCGCAACATCCGTGTCAGCGCGTTCTCGTCGATGACCTCGCCGCGTGACGTGTTCACGATGACGGCGTTAGGTTTCATGAGCTTCAGCCGGCGCGCGTTCATCAAGTGGAACGTGGAAGGCGTGTGAGGGCAGTTGATCGACAGGATGTCCGCCCGGCTCACTAGCTGGTCGAGGCTCTCCCGATAGGACGCATTCAGATCCGCCTCGGTCTCCCTTCGCAAGCGGCGCCTGTTATGGTACTCGACCGGCATGCCGAAGACCGCGGCACGGCGTGCGACGGCCTGGCCGATTCGGCCCATGCCAAGGATGCCGAGCCTGCGCCCTGCAAGCCGCCCGCCAAGATGCGCGGTCGGCGCCCAGCCATGCCAATCGCCCTTTTGCATGACGGAAAGCCCTTCCGGGATGCGCCGAGTGACGGCTAGGATCAACGCCATGGTCATGTCGGCGGTGTCCTCAGTTACCACGCCCGGCGTGTTCGAGACATGGATTCCACGCTGCCGCGCGGTCGCGACGTCAATGTGATCCACGCCGGCCCCGAAATTCGCGATCAACTTCAGCCGCTCGCCAGCCTGGGCAATCAATGGCGCATCGATCCGGTCCGTCAGCGTAGGCACCAGCACGTTGGCAGACTTCATTGCCACTGCCAGTGCCTCGCGCGACATTGGCGCATCGTCGGCGTTCAGCGAGACTTCGAACAGTTCGGACATGCGGCGCTCGACAGGTTCGGGCAGGCGTCGCGTGACAACAACGGTCAGGCACTTGTCTGGCATGCGAGTGGCGCTCCCGTCTTTCCC
>JAJEGW010000001.1 GCA_022819605.1 Silicimonas sp.
CCCGATGACGAGGATCCACGAACTGCTGCCCTGGAACTTCGGCGGCGGCACAGGGAATCGCTGACCGCGGCCTTCAGCCCGGATCCAGGAACAAGCCTGCCGTCAACCCGAATCCCGGTATGGGATATAAATGACGCTTACTCTTCTCTAGAACAAATGTCAACAAAGTCAGCACTTTCAAGAACTGCATCGAAACCGAACCGTGCAGGTGCGCGACCAATTGAAAGCGGCACTTCGTCGGCGAAACGACCAAGAATTTTGCTTGCCGTTTCACACTGACCAAAGAAGATAGCCTGAATGGCCCAATCCCTTAACACATTGGAGATGAGCCAAAGACTATTGTGGTTTTCTACATCCTTAGCTTGCGCAAGTGCGTCCTCGAAGAGTTTCTGCGATTCCGGACATTGAAATTCTTGACATTCACCCATATTGGCAACAGCCATCAGTCGCATCGCTTCAATTCGGGTGTCCTCAATACCTGCCACCTCACGAGCTAGAGTAGAATATTCTAGAGCAACTGAGTAATTCTGAATTTGAATCAGTTCTCCGGACAAAACGAGAAGAATGTCTGCAGAGACTTCTTCGCGACGCCTGTCGACAATGGTCATTGCACTTGCCAGTAGCGGAAACTTTATTGAATTCATCTGGCGTGCCGCGTTCAACCCCATATTGGTGTTCATCAGGGCAAGTGCAGTTGCATTAGCCTTCCCGATTTCGATAACGACTTCATCCAGCTTTGCAAGGTCAGAAGATTTTCGTTCACGCGGTGCGATCAGCGTATGATCAACTACCGTGAGGGTTCCAACTGAAATCGAAAAGACTAGAGCAAGCAATGCCATCCATCTGGCAGCCAAGCCTTTAGCCACTTGGAAATCTGTTTGTGCCACAGATGGCTCCTCTTGTTCACAGACAAATTTGCGTTTGCAGTCAGCCGACTTCCCTCGTCCTCGTGGGCAGAGTTACGTTCAATGCGTTCACCCGGTCACTCCTGCAAACACGCCAACGAAGCTGCCTTCGGTGCCGCTTGCGGTCGAGAAGCGGGCTCCATGAGTGCCTGCAGCCAGCCGGGGATTGCCGTCACCGTCGGGCATGTTGGAGAATTTGCCGCCCCAACTTCCGCTCGTGTCGGTGATGTCGAGTGCCGGAGCTGACGACGTCACTCTGGTGTCTCCCGCAAATCCGCCAGCGCCAACGCTGGTCGGATCAAGGACGATCTCCCATGTGGTCGGGGAATTGGCGATCTGCCGTGTCCCGCCGACCTGCGGTGACTGAACGCCGCTGACCAGGATCGAATGCACCCTGCCGCCGATGACTCCGGCCGCAAAGTCTGCCGAAAGCTCCAGCCGTCCCTCGTAGGTGCCGATCTCGTGCGATCCGGCGGCCAGACCGGCAAGATCTCCGCCGTGGACGATCGCGTATCCCCCCTGTGCAAGCCCGTCATAGGAAGCGGTTCCTCCGGAGGGCAGGCGCGGAGTGCCTGAAAGCTCAGGACTGTCCACGAACGCTCCGGCCTCGATCACTTCCATCGTGTCGGAGACCAGCATCCAGTGGCCGCCGGTCAGCCAGTCGCCCCAGGCTTCATAGGCCTGCCTGACCACGTCCTCGGAGAGCTTCCCGCGGATCGGGAAGTTGCGATGCGTCGTCCAGTAATCGTACCAGTCTTCACTGCTGGACACCCAGTTGCCCCACAGGAAGACGCCGTCAACGACGCCCGGGTACCTTGCCATGGTGTTCAGCAGTGCCTGATACATGTTGGCCTGGGTTTCGCGCCCGTCGTCAAGACCGTTGCCGTTCCTGTCGGTGAACTCGAACGGGGCGGTTGTCGTGTTCGCCGGTCTCGCGGGCGACGCGACTTCGTCCGCCGCCCCGTGTTCGAGCAGGACGACCGGGCGGCCCGGGTTTCGTTCGGCCAGCGGAATGAGGTGCTCCCTGAATATCTCCTCGTATCGCTCCTGCAGGCTCCCGACGCTCGCGACGGTGGACGGCACGGAATCCGCTACGGGGAACCAGCTGCTGATCCCGACCATGTCGAGATCAAGGTCTTCCCACAGACTCGCCGAGCCCGGCCCGTAGAAGTGATCGGCTGTCAGCGCGTCATAGTGCATGTCGTAGGTCACCTGACCGGAGAAGACCCTGCGAACGCTCGCGACCATGTCCTGCAGCTCGTCCCGAAAATCGTTGCTCCATCGGCCTCCCGACCTGGTCCTGAACAATCGCTCCGTCTCGGTTCCCAGCGAGAACATCCGTGCGCCCTCCTCTTGCGCCAGGCGCGCGAAATGCACCGCCTGCTCCGTGTATGTTCTCCAGAACTCTTCCACGAAACGCTCATGGTCGGGATGGCGCGGATTCCAGGGCCAGTCGTCAGTACCCAGGCTTTCTGGTGTGACGGGATCACCGAGCTGCCACCTGTGAACCGGTCGATCGGAATTCTCGGCCTCATGCGCCTCGAACGCCAAGGTCAGGTAGACGTCCATGCCTGCAGTCCGGAATTCGCGAATGAACTGCCGGAGCACGGCATCCTCGAAGGTGGAAATGCCGACATCCGAGGAGTAGACACGCTCGACCGTGCTGTCCAGGCTGTCGTCGTAGTGCAGCGCGACGGAGAGCCCGACCCAGTCGACGTTAAGGCTCTTGAGATAGTCGATGTGGTCCTGCGGCACGAGTTTTCCGCGCCGGTTGCGAGCCTCCCAGCGCTCCACGACCTGTCCGTGCGTTCCCCAGTTTCCCCCTGCATGAACCGCCCTCAACGGAAACTGGTCCGCAGGCCTTTCGCCAAATGCGTATGCCGTAGTGGTGGAGCCGCCTGAACCCGACCGGAGAATCCAGCTTTCGGCCGTCTGGTTCGTTCGGATTGGGGTTGCGGTGAGCCGACCGGCCGCATTTTCGTGACTGGTGAGAATGAAGCTCGTGCCGTCTTCCCGAGTCACGATCAGTTCCAGTTGACCGCGATCGAACACGCCCGTCACTTTTTCGGTGGTGACGTTGTCTCGACCCTTGTTGCTCGACTGGATTACGGATCGCCGACCAAGACCGGGAGTCGCAATGGCCGCGGAAGCCAGGCTGTCGTATCCTTGACTTGGAGAGGGCTGCGTTCCGCTCGCTGGGGACTCTGGACCACTTGGATCATTTCCACCTCCCGAGCCACCGCCGTTTCCTTCGCCTACACCTCCCCCTCCGCAGGCCGCCAGGAATCCGGCAAGCACAAGGGCCAGAACACAGGTCGCATTGCGATTCATCATGGCAAATCCTTCTCGGGGCCGGCTTTGGTCGGGAGGCTGAACAGAGACGGGAATGCCGGTTCTGCCTTGATGGCTTGGGTTGGTGATCGAGTCACACCTGGCATGTCGGCGGCGCTCCAATCGCTGGGAGTGCTGTCAGGCTGCGTGCGGAGAATGCGTCATTCGTCCTTTCCAACAGAGAAGTGGCCGATGCCAACGAAGGGAGTACTATCGCCGTCATCGATGCCTGTGCCGGATATGTTGATTGTTCCGGCCAAATGGTCTGCATCCGGTCCCCAGAATGAGGCGTCGTAATCGGCCACGCCCTCACGCACGGCTTCGCCAGAAACGGTAAAGCGGCCTTGGAAAGCTTCGGTGCCAAAGGGCGTTTCCGGCATGGTGAGGGTCAGGTCATAGGGGACGTCGGTATCGGTGCCGTCATCCCATTCCCTGAAGCCTGTGAGATGGCCTGAAAGCGTTCCGTCCGCGAAATTTGCCGTGAACGCTACGTCGTCGCCGTCGGTGTAAAGACTTAATCTGTCCTCGTCCCAGTCGGAGTTACCAGCCTCGAATGTTGCGGCGTATAGCGGAAGCCAGACCCATCCGCCGGTGTACGTGGCGGTCATGTCGTTCAAATGATTGAAGTCCGTGGTCGGGTTGCCGAAGATGCCGAAGGCTCTAAGCCCATCGTCGGTTCCGTCCCTTTCCTCAAAGTCGCGGGTACCCTCCCAAATGGTTTGGTAAGTGCCTCGGCTATGCCCGTTGTCGAGATTTTCGTGGAAGTCGCGCCGGGTCCACCCATACACGGTAAATTCCATGTCGAGCGACTCGTCATCCTCGGTCGCGGCTCCGTGCGGCCTGTCTCGC
This sequence comes from Silicimonas sp., assembly GCA_022819605.1. Lineage (GTDB taxonomy): Bacteria > Pseudomonadota > Alphaproteobacteria > Rhodobacterales > Rhodobacteraceae > JAJEFO01. Next base: position 4,086 of record JAJEGW010000001.1, read on the forward strand.
TCTTCACGAGTGAAAGTGTGCTCCACGCCGCCCAGGGTGACCACGTATTCGCCGTCTTCGGTTCGCATGATGGTGAAGTCCACCGGGTCGATCAGTTCGGTCATGCCTTCTTGATGGCGCAGCCGGATTGCCTGGCTGATATTGCGAGCTGTCAGGGTCTCACCATCAAAAAGGAGTTGGCCCGCGTCACGTGTGTCTGGGGAAGGAGATGGTGTGGGCGTCGGCATGGGCATCGTGGCCGTGTCGTCCATCTTGTTCCCGTTCCCGTTCCCATTGTCACTTGACCCGCTTCCGCCGCAGGCCGCGAGCATGGCGAGCGCAATGCCGCTCACGGTGATCTTGATTGAAGTCTTCATTGAATTTTCTCCCAACAGGTTTCCAACCCGGCTGGTGCCGGGCCGGTCGCTAAAGTTCTTGGTTCCTTCGGTTCAAGGTGATGAAGTGCCTCAACGCAGCTTGAAGATCCTAGCTGCGTTGATGGTCGATTTCTCACTCACCGTGGTCTTCAGCCGTGAAGTAGCCGACCACGTGACCTGGAATTCCGCCAGTTTCCGTGAACGTGCCGCTGATCACGCCAGCGACGTTCTCCGCTTCGGGGCCGTAGAACGAACCTTCATAGGATGCGTTCATTGCACCTTCCACTGCCGAGCCGCTCACGCTGAATGTCCCGGTGAACCCGTCAGCGGTGATCGGCGCGGCTGAAAGAGTGGCGGTCATGTCAACATCCACACCGTCCTCGTCTCTGGCTCTGCTATCTCGCCGCCAATCGGTGAATCGGCCGGAGATCGTCCCCGCATCGAAGTCGGCCACAAGCTGGCCGTCGTCGGAGAAATAGTGGTCGTAGTAGCGGCTCGAAATGCCCGGTGCATTGCTTTCAAAAATTTCGAATTTTGCCTGGACATCCCCATCGTAGGTTGCCGTCCCTGTCAGGTCATCGGGTATCCGGCTCTGGTTCCCCGCGACCGCGTAGCCAAAGAAACTCGGGCGACTGCCACTGAGGCGGACGACGACCATATGTTCTTCGCGGTCGGGGTGAACGTAGTAGAACTTGCCGCCGCTGATCCATTGGTCATGCTCCGCCGTACGCCATTCGTATGAAACGCTTCTGTTGCCTTCGACAAATCCATCGTCGTCATCCAATGCAAGCGTGTAGGTCAAGCCGTCGATTTCAAGCACGGCTTCACTGGCATTGACGCTGCGCACATCAAACTGGTCCCACCTGAACTTGATGATCTTGCCCAGTTCCTCTTTGACGGCGGCCATATGATGCGCGGAAAGCGTTTCGCCGTCTTGAAGCAACTGTGCGCCAGTTCGGGTTTCAGGCGGGCCAGGTTCAGGCACTGGCGCAGGTGTCATTGGCGTTTCGCCCATGTCGCCCGATCCGCCGCCGCCGCAAGCTGTCAGAAGTGCGGCAGACGAAAGGGCCAGGGCTGTTGTCGCGAATCGATTAAGCATGTGACTCTCTCCTCTGTTGCCAGACAGCCCGACGGGGTGCCGGGCCGTTGCTAACAACTTCCAGAAGAAAGGAGTCCCCGCTTATTGGCCAAGGCGTTGGGGAGCTACCCCTTTGCCGGGTCAGGCGTATTCGGCGGGTGGCCCGGCATATGCCAGGCTGGAAGTTGTTAGCGGGAGTAAACTACCGAGACTTTGACGCGACTGTAAAGCAGGAAGTGACGGAGAGCCGTTTGCGCTGTCTGTAACGGATTGAACTGCAACGGCTTGTTGCGGCGCTTCAGCATTTCTTCACCCGGCGAAGTGTGATTCGCAAGCCAGATCTTGTCGCGGTCGGGCCGTATCGTGCCGCTTTCGGGATCTGCCGGTCCGGCCGCCGCCTCAATCTCGACGAAGCTGGCGGGCTTGCCGGCGGTCGCTGCGGCGGCAGGAGCGTATCTTCGACGCCAGCTCCGGAAAGTCTTGGTCGACACACTCTTGGCTTCGCAGAAGTCGGCCTGTGTGCCATCCCAGCGCTCAAACTCCGCCAGCAGGGCCTGCCGCTCGACCTCGCTGCGAACCACATGCAGGCGGCGACTGACGGTCGTCGTTGGTGCATCGTGTGTCATGAAGCAATCTCCGGTCAGGGTGAATGGAACGGAAGATGCTCTCGCGCGAGGGCCGACGAAATCAAGGCGCCGTAGAAACGTCGTGCTTTAGCTTACAAAGCCAACGGGTTCAGGACTTGTGCCCGGCCAATGCCTCGGCAGGCCGGGGCTCTCGCTTGAACGGCAAGATAGTCATAAAAGCGTGCAGACTTGATGCCGGGCCAACACCGCCGCAGAAGGCCCGTACGTTGAAGCCATGGGTTTGTGAAGCGATTGCGGGCGTTTTCTGGACTTTCATGGGTACGGAACGCCAAGACTTGGATTCATCCCCATTTTTTCGGAAAAGATGATGCTCGGTCGAAAATTCAGGGGGAAAGAACATGAGCGTGGCCAACATTGTGTCCCGCAAGACTGCCATGTTCTTGGCGCAGTTACTCGTTCTTGTTGGAATGAATGGGAGTGGAATTCATGCTGAGGGCACTTTCGATTGCAGTTTTGAAAGTCAAATAAGCGATATCGCGGGCCAGATCGGTGCCGACCGGCTTACTGCGCTCGAATCCAGAATTGGCAATCTGAACCGGCGATATGATGTAGACGCCTTCTTCTGCCTCAGCGAGTCGACGATCACTGCACCGCTGGACGATCATGTGACCGCCATCGCGGAGAACTATTTTTCGTCAGCCCCAGAGGGCAGAGAACGCATTCTCGTGTATCTGAACACCGCAGACCGACAGATGACCTTCCGAGTTGACGGTCCCGTATGGAACATTTGGTACGAGGCAGTCATGCCCTCTTTGCGCCGACATATGCGCGGATCGCTCGCCGCAGACAATTGGACCGAGGCGATTCACAGGGCCATTCTGGGCCTGGAGACTGATATCCTCCGACCCATGCGAAGCACGAGCCCTGAAGATGATCCTCCAATTTCAAGCTTCAGCTTGAATGTCACCCGGCACGTGCTTGCCCACGAAATGGCGCACGCCCTCATCAGGGAGTTTGAGATCCCCGTCTTGGCCAATGAGGAAGCCATGGCCGACAGCTTTGCGACAATCTGGATTGCAAGTACCAAGGGAGAAAACGCTCCTGCCATCATCATGGACAGAGTGAAGTCGTGGTTGATGGAAGACAGCGAGGTCTCTCGCGAAGACTACGATTTCAAGGGTGAGCACCTTCTCGACATTCGACGGGCCCATCAGGCAGCCTGCCTGCTCTACGGGGCGAACCCGGCGGAACATCTGGAACACGTTGAGTGGCTCGAATTCTCGCAAGATGATCTCGACGATTGTTCAGATACCGCTCCCGACCAGGCTCGTGGATGGGGACGTGTTCTTGAGCAATACCTCCTTCCTGACAACGAAGTCTCGGACAAGGTCACGCTTGTCGAAGCGGACGACGTGGAGCGAAGTGCACTGGACGGACTCTCCGGTGTTCTGGCTTCTGCCCATTCCGATCTGCGCAGGTTTGATTGGCCGAACCCGATCACCCTTCAAATCGAGAATTGCCCGGGAACTGCCTTTTGGCGTCGCACAAGCAGGACGATCACGCTCTGTGTCAGCTACGTTCATCGATTCTACCGACAAGGCAAGGGTCTTGAAGGGGACCGAACAGCCCGCTTTGGAAACGGGAAGGAGTAGTTTTCGTGGACGCCTCTGTTTTCCAAAACAATACCCAAAACTCAATGCGGCCCGCCCGCGAGTAGGCCGAAAACAACGCGAGAGGATTTATCGGTGGACCGCCAACACCGCGCATTACTACGGGGACCGGCGGCGGGGGAGAACCCGTGAGGCCATATGAAGAGGAATTCGTCATCGTGCACTGAGTTGTTTTGCAACCGGTTGGGGGGATGCGCCTCCCAACCGATCTCATGATTGGAGGCAACTGCCAATGAGCAAGACACTTCTCACGGCAGCAACGCTGGCGCTTCACGTCACGGTCGCTCTTGCCGGGAGTCCTTCGATTGACGAACATCTCTCTTCCGGCGGATCCAGGTTTGTCCTCGCCACGGTTCCCGAGGCCGACGAACTGGTGATCCGGGTTGCCTGGC
>JAJEGW010000202.1 GCA_022819605.1 Silicimonas sp.
GGGAAAATTCGCGGTGAGCCACTTGCACTCCGGAAATGTATGCATTAGCTTGAGTCTCTCTTGGCGCGGGGTGGAGCAGTCCGGTAGCTCGTCAGGCTCATAACCTGAAGGTCGTAGGTTCAAATCCTACCCCCGCAACCACCGAAAGTATTTGAAAACAAACGTATTTTCGGGCCATTTCATGGCCCCACATTTGATCCAAAAGCTGCACTGTCAACACATAGTAGACACGGGCAAGCCGCAGCGGATTCCATACATCGCCCGGAGGCGTCAAGGGAATGTCAGTCTTTAGTTGACTGTTCGGCGTGAGGTAACCCGGTAGACGAAGCAATTAGGCGACGAGTCGCCCCAGCACAGGTCTGATGCGGCATCTCGATTGCCACAACGGCGAACTTCGGGTGTAAGTCGTGGCAATGACGTAATAGGTCACGCTGGGCTTGCGTCTATGTTAGCAGCGGTGCTGACGGGTTTCGTTGATCTGCTGGCGAGCGCTCAAAAACGTGGGTTCAGGCGCCAAGAGATCGCTGCAGATGTGGGATCCGCTGGACGTCGCAGTTGTCCCAGACGCGGGCATGAAGAGCCTGATCGTAGCCACGAGAGAATACCGGGTTACCGATACGATCTACACCTCGATGATTGGAATCCGCAGTTACGCGTTCGCTGGCGAAGACCTCATTAATCTTGAGGACGTCAAGGAAATCATCGTTCTCAACCGTCACGCATAATCCAGCTACGTCTTTGAGGGCGGCCAGTTCGTGTGCAAATGGGGCATGGAGCACCATGGGCATGCCCCGAACTCCCAGATCCTGTCACGGGCGCATTATTGCTCAGCGATCCACGCTGTTCGTCCCGTCCCGATCAAGGACCGCAACATGAAAAGCACGTCGGAATGTTGTTTCTGCCGCCAAGCATCGGCACACCCTTGACTGTCTAGGATGGATCAGGAGACCTGACGAAAGACAGATGAGCGGAAGGGTTCCTTGTTGGAGTCGAGGCCAGTTCCAATGGCGCGCCCAGCATACATGAAGAGAGGCACCAAACTATGTACATTCAAATTGTGACCCGTTGTCCGAAATCACGTTTCTCGACAGCACGGCAGTACAAGATTCTCGTGGCGGGAATCTTTGTGGCTGGCTTGCTGCTCGCCGGGGAAATGACGAGCGCTCATTCCGGCGGTCTGAATTCACAGGGGTGTCATGGAGGGTCTCGGCCGTATCACTGTCACCGCGCTCCCAGCGAAATGGTGGGCAACCGGCTGCGTTGCGATCTGGGAAGCCGATCTCGCGAATGTGTCGGTCGCGCAAGTGCGGATGTCCAGAGCTATCAAAGGCAACTGATGCGCCATTGTGACAGCCTGCCTGACGATTTTGCCGATGGCCGGAACGGTCCCGCGACCCGGCAGGCGCTCAGAAGCTTCCAGCACGCCTATGGTCTGGTCCCGGACGGTGTCTATGGGCCGCGAACAGCGGAAGCCCTTAAAGGTCAGGTCAACGGCCGTTGCAGATGACGACTGTGAAATCCGGCCTGGACATGAAGGTGCGCGCGGATGCGGGCGCGGTTGGTTCAGAATGTCTTTGACGGGAAGCCGTTCCTCACACCGTCGGTTTGTCAGTGTGCGGTTCGATAAGATGATGGCGGAAAACTCGGATGATTGTGCACGCTCATTGATCCGCGACATTCGAGTGTTGGGGGAGACACTGCTCAAGCATGTCATCCAACAATTTGATCCCGCGTATGTTCTGCAGCCAGAGACAACGCTTGGGCGAATGATCGAATGGATAGCGGCTCGAAACTATTGCGGACAGCCGCCTTATTGAGATCACGTGTTCGGGCAGCTAGTGGCAGTGAAATCGTCATACCCCGTGAGTTCAGCAAATTGAGCGAACAGCATCACTCGGTCTCGGAGACTATAGCCGCCCGCGAGTCAAGAAAAAGTTTTGAATCTTGGCGTGAGAAACTCTTTCGCGCTATTCAAATGGTTTGGGAGGTGTATCGGTTTCTGCGGAAGGCCGGTGTCGGAGACGCGGGCGCGAATCCTCTTCCCACGAATTACAATCACAAGCCGACCCGTTCAATTGTCCTTGCCGCCGTTCAGCCAGCGATTCTCGGGCGAGCTTCGGCCTATGTGGACGGACGGCCTGCCTCTGCCATCCGAATTGATCATCTGAGCAATGGTGATGCGATCAACCTAAGTGCCCGAGTTGCATACCGCATTGAAGAGGACACGCTCGCTCTAATTGCCCGAGTCCGAGATATTCTGCTTACCCACTTGGATGGACATTGCCGCACTCCTAACTTGGTCGTTAAGGATCGTGGCACTCACCTAGTTACCCGGCGATGGCTCGAATGTGGGGCGGATCTGCCCTTGGCAGTCCTTGCTGCCGCGTCGTCGTACCCGAGAGAGGTGTCGCCGGCGATCATAATCCCGGGCGAAAGTTGCCAATCGGCGCAAAATCGTCGGTGTGCTCTTCGCAGCAGACCGGTTGCAACCAGGAGACAAAGTTGGTCTTGAAGTCGAAGTGACAGCCTTGAGAGTGACAATGGGATGGTGGCGGACTTCGTCACCGATACAGACGCCTTCGAAGTTCGGGGCAGCAGCGTCGAACCGGTCGCTTTGGATCGACAATACTTGTTGGCCCAACCGCCAAAGGATGAACTTGCAGGGACGTTAAGTGTATCGGACGGCAAACCCGCGATCGCTGAGGACAGCGAAGACTGCACATACTTCAAGCGCTTCCGGGTGCTGGATTCCAGTTCGGTGATACTCGAAAGTTTAGATAAGGTCGGGCCCGAAGAGATTGTCCGCCTATCCACAGTTCCGGAACAACCTGATCCGATTCTGGTCCAGGTTCGTGAGGTGGTCCGTGTCGTATTCGACAAGAAATAATCCCTCAGTGAATCGCTTCTTGCTCAGTAAACTCGCGAATAGTAGTGGATGGAGTCAGCACTGGTCATTCCTATGTTTACGGATGGCATGTTTATAGATGGAGTCACTGGAGATCGCATACAGGCGGTTTCTACGGTCCTAAGCACGCAGAGGCTGCGGGCGCCTTTGAGCAGTCGGATGTCTCTGGCGCTCTTGGGGCGAAAAAGAGGCAGGAAAATAGAGACGGGCGGCAACTCAGCTTGCCCTATATCATTTGGGAGTTCATGTCATGACTACCAATAATCTCGCCAGTAGGGTGTTTCTAATTTCAAGTATATCTATCTTTTCTTCAACGCCGGTCTTTGCCTTCTGTGTTCAAACATCTTTGTTTGGCTCTGAACCTTCCTTCTTCCGGTCTTCACCATCTGTTCCGTATTGTTTGAGCGCATATAGTTATACAGGTTCACATACTTGCTCCTCGTGGGAAGTAGACAGCTATTTGGATGACGTAAACGACTACATCGATGCATTGAATGATTTTGTTAGAGAAGCTCAAGCATTTGCGGAGAGTGCACAATCCTTTGCGGAAGATGCACTCAATTACGCCGTATGTGAGGCTGAAGAAGTAAAGACACAGCATGAATAAGATCTAAGAACTAACATCCATACCCCAGTTCAAGGAGTGAGAGAAAATAATTGAAAGCGGCTTCTAATATTTTCAGTATTTTGAAGTAGGCAGTGCTTCGAGATACTCGCCTTTGGCGTCTAGTAAGGATTGCAATGGGGCAAGGCTTGTATTGTGGCGACCATTAGAGTTGGGTGCACTCGCGGCTAAGGATTTTGACTTGTAGCCGGTCTCACACTTTGGTCTGCATCCAGAACAATTCAATTGCGGCCTTAGACTTAAGTTGACAGGAAATGCGGGCTCTGTTCATTGAGATTCCCAGAAATGCCGTTTGAGTCCTGCTGGTACGATCTGAAATGCAGGGCTTTGAATCCAGCAACTCGTTAGGGCACGGCAATCGACCAGAAGAACGAGTTCACATAGCGAACGGAATTCCACTTTCCCTGCGCTAATGTTTGGATGTACTCCCTATTCCTGACGCTTACCTGGAAGAGGCCGCCTCGAGTGCGATCCGCACCATTTCGCCAAAGGATCTTTCGCGGCTTGCCGCGTCCAGCGCCTCGGCGGTTTGCAAGTGATCCGACACGGTCAGGACCGCGAGCGCCCGCGCTCCGTGGCGCGCGGCGACGGTATAGAGTTCCGCTGCCTCCATCTCGACAGCCAATGTGCCGTGTCGGGTCATCTGCTCGTTGAGGTCGGGACGTTCATCATAGAAAGTGTTTGACGAATAGATGCCTCCGACATGCGTGGGGGCTTCGGTCCTTTCGGCGGCCTGAACGGCTGCACGAAGAAGCGTCCAGTCAGCGCAAGGCGCGAAATTAACCTCCCGGAACATCCCCCTTGACGGCGTCTCCATCGAGGACGCGGTCATCGCGAGGACGATGTCGCGGAGCTTAACATGCGCCTGCATGCTGCCGCAGGACCCGATGCGGATCAGCGTCTTGGCGCCGTAGTCGCTGATCAGTTCGTTGGTGTAGATCGACAAGGACGGCATTCCCATGCCCGAGCCATGGATCGTGACCGGGTTCCCGTTCCATGTGCCCGTGTAACCCAGCATGCCGCGCACGTCGTTGACCAGTTTCGGGTCATCGAGAAACTTCTCCGCCGCCCACTTGGCGCGCAAGGGATCTCCCGGCAGGAGAACGGTCTCGGCGATGTCGCCGGGCTTGGCGCCGATATGGATGGTCATGTCGCGGGCTCCTGTCTGCTGCAGTCCTGGCGGCAGGTTCCGCCAATTCGCGACGGTGTGCAATTGCCCTTGTGGATTTGAACCCGTCGGAAGCGGCAGGCCATGCCGAAAGCACGGCACCTATCCGGCAAATTGCGGACCGGTTCCGTCAGGGAAAGCCGTCTGTCAGGGTGCAGTTAGGATTCGCCTATTCGGCCGCGACTGCCTGCCTGTCGGCAAGCTCCACGATGTCGAGCATGATCCGGTTCAGCTCGAAATCACGTGGCGTGTAGACCCGCGCGACTCCCATGGCGCGAAGCTGCGCCGCGTCGCCGTCGGGGATGATGCCGCCCACGACCACCGGCACGTGGTCGAGACCGGCGCATCGCAATTCCACGAGGGTCTCCCTGATCAGCTGCAGGTGGGATCCGGACAGGATCGACATGCCGATGACATGGGCGCGCGAGTCCCTGGCGGCGGCAACGATTTCCGAGGGGGTGAGGCGGATGCCTTCATAGGTTATGTTCATGCCGACGTCGCGGGCGCGGACGGCGATCTGCTCGGCCCCGTTCGAATGACCGTCGAGGCCGGGCTTTCCTACGAGGAACTTCAGGCGCTCGCCAAGCCTCGTGGACACCGCGTCAACAGCCTGCCTTATGTCGTCAAGGCCTTCGGTCCGGTTGGACGGTGATGTCGAGACGCCGGTCGGGGCGCGGTACTTGCCGAAGGCCGCGCGGACGACATCTCCCCATTCGCCCGTCGTGGCGCCTGCCTTGGCCGCCTTGATGGAGGCGGGCATGACGTTCTCGTCCGAATCGCACGCGGTGCGCAGTTCCTCGAGCGCTTCCTTCACGGCCGCTTCGTCACGATCCCTGCGCCAGGCGTCGAGACGCGCTGTCTGCTCCGCCTCGGCGCTGCGGTCGATCACGGTTATGGCCTCGTCTCCGGACGGCAGTGGCGACTCCTCGCCCTCTTCGTACCTGTTGACGCCCACGACGACGGTCTCGCCGGACTCGACCTTGGCAATCCGTTCCGAGTTCGCGCTGACCAGCCGGCACTTCATGTACTCTATGGCCTCGACGGCGCCGCCCGCGGCATCGATGTGGGCGAGCTTGTTGCGCGCGCAGTCCTTCAGTTCCTCGACCTTCGCCTCGACGACCGGGTTGCCGTCGAACAGGTCGCCGAACTCCAGGAGGTCCGTCTCGTATGCAAGGATCTGCTGCATGCGCAGCGACCACTGCTGGTCCCAGGGGCGCGGCAGTCCGAGCGCCTCGTTCCATGCTGGCAGCTGCACCGCGCGGGCGCGGGCGTTCCGCGACAGCGTGACCGCAAGCATTTCAAGGAGGATGCGATAGACGTTGTTTTCGGGCTGCTGCTCCGTCAGGCCGAGCGAGTTGACCTGGACGCCGTAGCGGAAGCGCCGGTATTTCGGATTCTCGACCCCGTAGCGTTTGCGGCAGATCTCGTCCCAGAGTTCCGAAAAGGCGCGCATCTTGCACATCTCGGTCACGAAGCGGATGCCGGCATTCACGAAGAAGGAGATGCGCCCGACCATGGCCGGAAAATCCTCCGCCGGCACCTTGGCCCTGAGGTCGTCGAGCACGGCCTGTGCCGTCGCCAGCGCGTAGGCAAGTTCCAGTTCGGGCGTCGCGCCGGCTTCCTGCAGATGGTAGGAACAGACGTTCACCGGGTTCCAGCCGGGAATGTGCTCGCCCGTATAGGCCGCGACGTCGGTGACCATGCGAAGGCTGGATGCGGGAGGACAGATGTAGGTGCCGCGCGAAAGGTATTCCTTGAGGATGTCGTTCTGGACAGTGCCCTTGAGCCTGGAGATGTCCGCTCCATGCTCTTCCGCAACCGCAATGTAGAGGCCGAGGAGCCACGGCGCCGTGGCGTTGATCGTCATCGACGTGTT
>JAJEGW010000067.1 GCA_022819605.1 Silicimonas sp.
TCCCGCGCTCCGCTCGCCGTCGATATGAACAAAACCCATGCCGTTGCGACACTCCACGAATGGCCCGGGACCGACAGACCCGTTAGCCAATCCCTGTTCCGTGGAAATTCAGGCTAGTGTCTTTGTGACCCGGTGGGGCGCCGTGTGAGAACGTCCGACGCGAAAAATGACGACTCCGCGTTCGAGGTCGATCGGGACGGCGAAGACCTCTAGGGTCGGAAGCTGCGGTTCTACACAGTCGCGGAAGATGAGCTTGAAGCGCTCCGCCAAGTCCATGCAGCGGGGTACCGGAGCTATGGCTGTTGCTGCTGCGGGCTGAGTAGAGGACTCGTCAATGCCCAGAAAGAGGACGCCGCCATAGGCGTTTGCGAATGCCGTGACTTCCTCAAGTATCTCGTTCTTCGCCTTGTCCCCGGGCTCCTTGCCGATCTCCCATGGATCGCGTTTTCCCTTGGCGGTGGGCAGGGATCGCTTGAACTCGATCCGTTCGCCTTCAGGAAGGGCGGAGGTGACTATGGCGGCAATGTCGGCCGGGCAGATTTCGGATGCGGGCTGGGAAAGAAGGTCTGTCATTGGGGAAACCCGTTAGGAGTCCACGGCACCGCACTCAGAGAGAGCAAAAGGGAAGGCCGCATTCTCCTCCGGTGGAAAGACCGATTGGTGCAGGGCAGTGACAACTTCGTGGCGGATGGGCGACGCGGTGGCCGGGTTGGTGAATGATATCGTCCGTAAGCACCTGGGTAGCGGGCTCGATAGTTCGTTTGCGTAGCGGCGTGCAGAACTGGCTGACGGGAGAATTCGCCACCGGCCGCATAAGGACCACGCGCGCGAGGGGACTCAATCTTCGCGCATGGCTGCGCATCCGTTCGCACGGGTGACGAATCGCGGAAATCCCCTCGTCTCCTTTCTGCGACCAACGTCACGGTGCCGGCAGACCGCGAACGGGTTCGGGCTCGCCGGGCTGCAGCGGCGCTGGTGGCGGGATGGATGGTGGGCTCCGGCGTCGATTCCACGCGGCTATTCGTTGACCGCAGCGCGAAGGGCCTTCGAGGGCTTGTACGATGGCGTCCTTGAGGCCGCGATGGCGACGGGCTCCCTGGTCCGAGGATTGCGGCCGGTTCGGGCTGCGCGGCTGCGTGTGGCGAACTTCCCGAAGCTCGCGATAGTCACGGGCTCCCCGCGCGCCAGCGCGTCGGAGATGGCGGAGAACACAACGCCGACCAAGCGCTCGGCGTCGGCTCTGGTCACGGGTGTTCCTGCCGCGACGTGCGAGACGAGTTCGTGCTTGTTCATCTGCTCCCTTTTCCCATGAACGGCGGTCGAGTGGTGGAAGGCGGCACATTCTGAGATTAAGCGTGCCGTGTCCGTGGACGCCGCGCAACTGGAGTGCTGAGCGGTGTCGACGGGCAAGCGTCGGATCGAGCCTCGGTTCGCATCGCACTTGGTGCGTCGGGTTCGAAGGCGTCGGCGGCGTCCTCGACCGGCACGAGGGAGTTCAGCACTCGCCGAGGTTGGGCACGCAGTACTCGCCCGCAGGGGCGAGACTGCGCAGTGGGCTCGACAGGGTAGCCCGGTGGCTAAGCGACGCGTCCCATCGCCTATTGAACGCCGCACCATCCGGTTGCAGTTCCAATGGCGAACAGAAGCCACCGTCCTCAGGCGGCGCTCATGTTGTAGACGTCTTCCGTGGAGGGTGCGAGGATGGCCCATGCGGGCACTGTGTCGCGGAGGAAGAAAATCTCGACGGACGGTTCCTCGATGGCTTCGAAGAAGGCGGACCATGCGTCGTCCTTCTAGTTGTGACAGGAGAGGACATCGCCCGGAAGAGGAAGGTCGGTCTGGACTGGCGCGCCACGGGGATCGCGCGTCGCGCACGCTCCGCACACGCGGATACATCACGACAGAATCCGGATGGAGGTCGAACACGAGCGTGCCGGCGGACAGCAAGAACCTGTACGCTCCGCAGGCTGCGGTCCGGACGGCGCGACGCAATCGCGCGTGGGTTGTGCGGCAGCGAGGGCGAGGGGGCGCCGCTACGCGAGGTCGGCACTCGGGAGAGCGTTTCCTGCGCGGTTCCAGCCCGCTATCCCGGCTGCGAGGGGGCAGATCTGGTTCGTACGCGTGCTTCCGCCGCCTCACTAGGTTTTGCCGCCGACGTTCCGTATTCTATACTCACTATGTGATCGGGGAACAGTGTGTTGGGGAGAAGCAACGATGGCGAGAGAGGATCTCCGGGGAAAATGGATGGGCGTACAACCGGCGCCCGGGGACGCGAAAGACATCGGCGACGGCGAGGGTGTCGTTGCCGTTCACGCGGTGATGCTCCACACGGGGAAAGTGCTGCTATGGAACAGCAGATATGAGCGCCTGAAACTCCTCTACGCAGCTTGGACATGGGATCCAAAAACCGGCGCGGCGTCGGAGGACCTGCCTTTCAACGGCGTCGATTCGACTGGACCGTGGCATCCGGGAAGCGACATCGACATCTTCTGCGCGCATCACGTAGTCCTCGAGGACGGCCGCGTGATGGTCCTTGGCGGCGCGAGCGGTCTCAATCAGGAGGGGATAAGCCACGGAGCAGATGGCGTTTGGATTTTCGATCCGGAACTAGGCGACGACGGCGAGTGGAACAAGATTGCAGACATGGCCAATGGTCGGTGGTATCCGACGCCCGTAATGATGCCGGACGGGAGCGTTGTTGTTTTTTCTGGATGGGAAGCTGCGGGCCTGGATGGTGCCTCACGGCGCATCGTCGCCAGCCACGAGAGAATGCGTCCGCCCAACTATCAGCCTGAGGTCGTTTCCGGCGGAGAACGGGCGTTGTTCATTTTCCCTGGTATGCACCTCGTCAAAGGCGGCAAGGTGTTCCACATACAAACCAGTTGGCGGTATACGCTGGATTTTGCCGATCTGGCGCCCACGTCGTCCTTCGAGATTGATCCCGATGGGAAAGGGCAGTGGTTGCCCTACAGCGAATCGCCGAACCAGCCCGTTCATCCCCGAGTCCCATTTAGAGAGGAGGGAACCTCGGTCTTGCTTCCGCCCGCGGGCGACGGACGAATACTCGTCGTCGGAGGAGGCTACGTGGATTTGCGTCAAACCAATGATCAGGTTGCCCAAGCGGAACCTGATAGCTGGGAAATACTGGACACGCAGTCATCTCCACCGGCCTGGACGCACAAGGGCAAGCTTCGAGTCCCTCGCGTCAACGTCAACACGGTTCTATTACCCGATGGCCGAGTCTTTATATTCGGCGGACACGACAACTATCGGGGGAACCACCACCCTGAAGGCCGGGCGATGAAAGCGGAACTGTTCGATCCGGTCGCCGCGATGGCAGATCCTGGCGGGTATCGGGCCGTCGAAACGGAAGAGATGGACGTGTCGCGCATGTACCATTCGACGGGCGTGCTCCTGCCGGACGGCAGCGTAATGACTGCTGGAGGCTTCGATATGCACCTTGGCGAGCCGACGGATCAACCCGCTCGGAACAACCATCGTAACCTCGAGATCTATCGGCCCCCCTACTTCTTCAACGGGATCCGTCCAAAAGTCCACCAAGTAGCGCCAACAGAGGTTGCCCATGGTGCCACTCTCGAAATCAGATTTGAATCCGACACGGACGTCCAAAGCGTCGTGCTGATGCGGCCGAACTCCATGACCCATCACACAGACAGCGGTCAACGTCTGATACCGCTCACCTTCGAAGCAGAAGGAGACGTGTTGCAGGCCACGATGGAGTCCGACGCTTCGGTGGCGCCGCCCGGCTATTACATGTTGTTCATCGTCGACAGGGAAGGCAGGCCTTGTGAAGAGGCGCCCTTCGTGCGGATCCCTTTGCCCTTTTAAACCAGAGCGCACGATGGCGACACGGGAATACTGGATTCAGATCGAGAACAAGCTTTGGGATCTCGCCCCGAACGGAATTAATCGTATGACCGGCGACACGGGGTCATTCCACAAGAGGGAGGTCGTCGAGACCGAATATGACATCGATGACCGGGGAAATCCGGTCGACATCGGCATGCGCCATCGGGAATTGTTCCGCCCGGTCGAAGTTCTGATCCTGAGGCGATACCGGGCGCCCGACCCGGCCTTGAAGATTGGCGCCTGGACTGTGCCCCTCGATCGCAAGGTCAACCCGTGGGATCTGAACGAACCCAACCCGACGGAGACCGGCGGCACGATCCCCGGGGCCACTCTGGAATGCGAGATCGGCGATGATCTTGTCGTTCACTTCAGGAACATGGATCAACGCCACAAGCCAAACGGAAGGCCTCTCGAGTACAAACTGCGGACACACAGTCTGCACCCCCACGGCATTAGTTTCGCGGCGCGCTATGATGGAGCGTTTCCGATTTCCCCGCATGATCCTGCACAGCCGATCCCGCTGTCGGAGCGGCGCTACTTCAGGCGATTCGGCAATCGCTTCTTTCTTGACGAACAAAATCAGCTCCTGAAGCGTAGCGACTTAGTGCCGCCCGGCGCAACGTTCACCTACCGATGGGATACGCGGGGATGGGCGACCACGGCCGGCGTATGGCTCTACCACGATCATTCAGTGGCCGATCACCACAATGTCTTGCACGGCGCCATCGGAATGCTGGTCATCCATGATCCAGCCGATGCTCGGGATGTGAACGTGAATCCGGACGACGGGAACGACAGCCAGTTTCCAAATGGAGATCCAAACGGCGCTATCGTGGTACACGGCCGCTATGTCAATCCGCCCGAGAGAGCCCAGTGTCTGCAGCTGTATCATGAACTGCCCACCGCAGGAATGTGCATCAACGGGCGCCAGTTTCTCGGCAACTCGCCGACATTCGTCGCCGGACCGCGGACTTTGATTAGGTTTGGGTTAGGTGCAATGAACAACGAAGCATTCCATACATTCCATCTGCACGGGCATCGATGGCGTACGGGCATCGGGCGCGGCGACGGAACGGCAGATACTCGAATCTTTGGGCCCGCCGACACATTCTCTTTCTCGATTCAGGAAGGGACCGACGAAGGACCGCCACCGAATGAAGCAAAAGGCGAATGGCATATGCATTGCCACGTTCTGCATCACATGATGAGTGGCATGATGGGTTCCCTCCTGCTTGTCGAGGGCGGGGACGAGGCCAGACCTTTGCCCTTGCAGCAACCACTCGGGTTGCCACACGAAATACCGACACAGTCGGTCGGGCCGATTGGACCGCGTCGCGTCGACGTGTCCGAACTTGCTGGCCAGGTGTCAACCGACTCGGGCGACCGAAGCATTACCGCCGGAAGTATTTCCGCTTTGCTCGACGAAAGTATCTCTGTCGTGAGTGTGATGGATCAATTCATGCCTCGAGACATTGAGGTAAGGCAGGCATCTGTTGTCCGCTTCGAGTTCGCGCAAGCGGGACACACGGTTACGACATACAAGGTTACGCCCGACGGCGCCATAGATCCGATCGAGGTCAACAACGGCCGGGGTCCCAACGACGGCATGCCGGCGGGAAGCATAGCGTCCGTTGTCCTCAATGGTCCGGTCGGGGCGGTTCTCGAATACTATTGCGGAATTCATGGGCGCCCGATGTCAGGCACCATACGAATCGTTGACTGAAGCAACTCGGCACTCCGTGAATATCAGCCAGAAAGCGAACTCTCTCAAGACATATGTTTAGCGAAACTAAAATCTCGACCATCAAAGTGGAACTTAGAATGGACGGCCGCAACGATATGGGTCGAGGCTATCCTGATTGAACTTAGCGCTTTGTTCCACAATATGTTGGACTAAATTGTTTTGCCTTTGGAGACCCAGCGGTACGCTTAGACCCGGCGAGTGGTCGAGGCGTAGTAAGTGCGCTAATGAGTAGCTAACTTTGTGGGCATCTACACTAGTGTCCCAACAATTATTCGAATAAAATCAACTGGTTGGAGGATTCGCGATTCGATAAATTGTAGTCGGCATCGGAAAACAGCTTCAAAATAGGCATTTTCTCGAACAGGGTCAGGCTCAAAACCTGCAAAATTGTGTAGAGGTCGGCCGAGAGGCCCAGCCGCTTCCTGAGCACCGCCACCAGCACGTACACCGTCACCGCAATCCATATCTGACTTTTGACCGCGTTCTCCGAGGTGCCAAAGAATGACTTTATGCGCAGGTGCTGCTTGATCCACTTGAAGAACAGCTCGACCTGCCATCGGTAACGATTTAGATCGGCCAAGGTGAGTGCTGGAACAGCGAAGTGATTGGTCAGAAAGTTGAAGGTCTTTTGTGTGCCCTTATCGTAGTACTTGATCCGACGCATCGGCTGCGGATAGTGCTTCTTGCCTTTCGCGCCGGTCAACACCACTGTTTGGTCGCAACGCACCCCGGCCGTCTTGTCGGCCGGACGAGAGTAGCGGCGCTCGTAGCGCGTGTTGGACTTGGCGCGGATGATGAAGAACGCTCCGATGGTGTGGAGGACGAATAATCGCTCGAAGTCCACGTAGCCGCGGTCCATGATGTAGAACGCGCCGGGTTCGGGAACCAAGATGTCGAGGACGTTGACATCGTGCATCTTCCCGTCAGAGACGTGAATGAACGTCGGGATGTTGCCCCGCAGGTCCAGCAACGTGTGCAGCTTGACGGCGGATTTCGTGGAGCGGAACAACGCCCAGGGAAACACCGACAGGCATAGGTCGATGGTGGACGCGTCCAGCGCGTAGACGGTGTTGTCGAGCTCCAGCCCCAAGTCCTCGTCGGCATACAGGGGGCGAGCGATGCGAATCATGGCCTGCGCGAACTCTGCGTAGATGCGCCAGTCCCGACGTTGATTGGCGTTGGCAAGGGTGTTGCGCGACATCCCGCCACGAATGCCCAGGTGATAGAGCTTGTCTTGATGAGCTCGCAGACACGCTTCGATATCGCGCAGGCTCTCGCGGAAGGTGAGCTGCGCGAATGCCATGCATAGGAACTGGTCGAGGCAGGTGAACGATTGGATGTGACGATTGCCTTGGTAGCGTTGGACGCATCGGCGGAAGGTCTTCATCGGCAGATGGTCCATCAC
>JAJEGW010000132.1 GCA_022819605.1 Silicimonas sp.
GTCCTGCCTTCTCCGGCAAGCTGGCCAAGCAGGTCGTCAATCGCGGACAACGGCAACTGCCCATGCAGTTTCCTTATCGTCTCGGCATCGGGAGGCAGCCGCCATTCGGAGAGTCTCTCAATGGCGAGCGCCTTCATGTACTTGGACACTTCGCCCTCTTTTTCCCAGTCCGGCCACTGCCGGGCATGCTGCCGCAAGACCTTATCATATGTCGATCGGGGAATGCCGGAGCGTGCCGCTTGCGCCAGCGCCTGCTCGAACGCTTTCACAAGACCCTGCAGCGTCACCTCCTGATCCGGGTAGGCCGCAAACGACAATTCCGCGTGCCGGCCGTCAATGGCGTGGACCCGCAGGCTGAAGGACCGGGCAATGCCCTGATCGAATTGCAGGGCCTTCGCCAGTCCGCCCGGACGGTTGGCGCTCAGGATCATGCCAAGCAGTCCGGCCCTGGATGCGAGAACGTCATAGGGCGTTTCCTCGTTCAACCGAATGACCCGGCGCCAGATCACGTGCGGAGCCAAGGCATCGTGGGCAAGGCGAACTTCAATCCTCTCGCTGGAAGCGAGACTGAAGCCGGGATAACCGATGGTGCCTGCACTTTCGCCATGCTTTGGAAGCCCCAGCTCGCGGAGTGCACGAAGCGCCGCTTCTTCCGAAACGTTCCCTTCGACCAGAAAGGCCGCATTCGAAACCATATGCGTAGCGGAGTGCAGCTTCCGGGCTTGCGAGAGATCAAGCGCCTTGATGTCTTCCGGTTCTCCGAGAACGGGAACCGCGGCGGAATGTCCATTGTAGAGATCGACATTGATCTGCTCGAATGTCCGGAGCCACGGGTTCTCGATCTCCTGCTGCGTGTATTCGCGCAGAATGACTTCGCGTTCCGACAGGGCAAACGGTTCCGCAAGGGCTATCGGGTCGAAGACGCGTCCGATCGTCTCGAAGAGTTCGTCAACGCTGCCGCCTTGCGCCGAAATCCAGTAGTGAATTGTGTGCGAATTCGTCCACGCGCCCGTGCGGCCCCGCCGGTTGCTTGCCCAATCTCCCGTCGCGCTGAGCCAAGCCAGATGCTCGACATAGTGCGCAAGCCCGGGGACTTCGGCCCTGTACGGAACGAAGACGTGCACGTCCAGCCGGTCCGTGTCGTCGCGCGGAAACACATGCAGCCGCGGCACATCGGACCCTTCACCCGCGTCCGCCCGGACGGTCAGGAGGGTCGCGCCCAGGACAATTGCCGCTAGCGCAAGTGTCGGCACGAATCGCGTCAGGGCCGGTCGCATTTCAGCACGTCCTTCGGTGCTTCTATGACGCATGCGTCGGACAGCGCTTCAGCATCCGGGGAAGCCACGACGACGAGCAGGTCGCCTGCTTCCGGATAGGCCTCCCGGACGCGCCTGCGGACCATCTCGGGAGACAGTCTCTCAGCACGTGCATTGCGTTCGAGAACAGCTGACACTTCATGGCCGCGCAGCAGTGCCCTGAGCGTTGCAAGGGAGAGGGCAACGGGGTCGTTTCCTGTGCGGTACAGCGTCTCCTGCGTTCTCGAACGGAACTGTTCCAGTCCCGCGGTCGAAGGCGACTTTACGTACCTGCCGTAGACTCGCAGGAGTTCCTCGACCGATGCATCGATCCTGGCTGTATCGACAGAACCGTGAATCAGCAGATAATGGCTGTAGTAGTGGGATTCTCCAAAGTCTGCCTTGATGGAGTATGCGGCCCTCAGCAAACCCCGCACGGCATCATTGAGCACTCCACCGCCGGAATGCGACAACGTTCGCACGATGAACCCGTCGTGAAATTTTGGCCACTCGGCCGACACCTCAACGGCTCCTGCAATGGCAATGTAGGAATCCCTGGCATGAGGGACGTGGATCAGCACCTTGCCTGCATTGTACACTTCGACAGGAAGCGTTGCAGGCGGGCGAGGATTGCCGGGCAGGCCTTGCAGCAGCCGGTCAACCAGACGGCCGGCCGGCCGGGCATCGACGTCGCCGGCGACAATGAGTGCATGGGGAACGCCCGTGTAGGTTGCATCCGCCCATGCAACCAGATCGGATCGTTTCACATTTTTTGCTGCATCCAGTTCTCCGAATGCCATCGACCTTCGAAAGGGGTGGTCGCCAAATGCCGACCAGCGCAGGGTGTCGAAAGCGTACGAGGAAGGATCGCGCTGGAGCTTCGCCAAATGATCCAGGTACGCGTCCCGAATGCGGTGGAACCACTCTTCGTCGAAACGCGGCGATCGCAGGTGAGCATTGATTGCGGCAAGAACGCCTTCAACTCCATTGTCCGGCAGCACGATGGAACAATATACGAATTGCGAGTCAAGTGTCAGATGCGCTTCGGCACCTGCATCATTCAGACTCACACTGAGAGCGCCCGGGCCAAAGCCCTCGGCACCGGCAAGGAACTGGGATCTCGTGGCCAGTATCGGGGCCACGTGATTGGATTCGCGGTTCACCGCCCAGTCGGTAGGCCAGGCAACTTGAATCACGATTTCATCGGCCTCTGGAACAGACACCAGGACAAACCTGGTTCCGTCAGCAGAGACATGTTCGTCAATTGACGGGCTTGCGGCATTGGCGCCCGTCATGTGCAGTGCCAGCAGTGCCGCAACGAGAAGCGTCTTGCTCATGCCCAGCAGCCTCCGATCGGCCCTTCCGGTTTCCTGTCCAGTCCGTCGTCACGCTCAGCCAGTTGCTCGACATAGTGAGCAAGTCCGGCGACTTCGGCCCTGTGCGGAATGAACAAATGAACGTCCAGTCGGCCCGCGTCGCCGCGCTGGAATGCATGCAGGCGTGGCCCATCCGGCTCTTCACACGCATCCGCCAACGCCTCGGTGGCCAGGAAGGCTACGCCCAGGACCATTGCCGCAATCGCAGGTGCCGACAAGAAGCGCGTCAGTTCAGTTCGCATTCCAGCACTTCCATCGGCACCTCGATCACGCATGCACCGGGCAGCGCGTCGGCATCAGGGGAAACCACGACGACGAGCAGGTCGCCTAGCTTGGGATAGCCTTTCCGGACGCGCTCGCGAATCACGTCGGGAGACAGTCTTTCCGCACTTGCAAGGCGTTCAAGTACTGTAGACACGTCATGGCCGCGCAGCGCTGCCTTTATGGTCGCGATTGAAAGTTCGCCGGGGTCGTCCTTTGTGCGTTCAAGAGTATCCTGCGTTCCGGAGCGAAACTGTTCCAGCCCGTCGATCAATGGCGACTTCAGGTAGCTTTCGTAGACTTGCAACAACTCCTCAACGGATGCACTGGCCTTGGACGTATCGACGGAACCGTGCATCAGGAGGAAAGGGCTGCCGTAGTGGAATTCGCCGACCTCAGCATTGATGAAGTAGGCGGCCCTTGCCGAGCCTCGCACTGCTTCGTTGAGGATGCCTCCGCCTGAATGCGACAGTGTCCACTCGATGAAACCGTCATGCTGCCTTGGCCACTCGGTCGACTCCGCAACCGCCCCGATGACGGCCATGTAGGAATCCGTGGTGAGGGGGGCGTGGACCAGCACCTTGCCGGCCCTTGGCACTCCGACAGGGAGCGCGGCAGGCGGGAGCGCATCACCCGGCAGGTCCCGCAGCAGCAGGTCGACAAGACGGCCTGCC
>JAJEGW010000059.1 GCA_022819605.1 Silicimonas sp.
CAGGCCTGGCGGCGGCGGTCCCGGCACAGGAATGAACCAGGGAGGCGGCGGCATGCAAGCGACGGGTTTTCCACAGGATTCCGCCTGCAACTTATCCACAGCCACCTCCTCTGTTCACTTCTGATTCTCCGATCATACGAGCGGCGAGTTCTATCTCGTTGACCACTCCACATTCACCTACCTGATGTTTCCCGGCAACGAGCTCGGCGCATATTTTCGTAGAGAGGACACGGCTGAGAAAGTCGCGGAAACCACGGCATGCCTTGTCAGCCAATCCTGAAGATTTGACGAGGATTGGTGTAGCGAATAGCCTTGCCGGCACCGAAAGCGATTGAAGAAATGCCTGAAGAGATTGGACAAGATCCGTCGCTCCTGATCGTCGATGACGACGAGCCGTTTCTGAGACGCTTGGCCCGGGCAATGGAAAAGCGGGGCTTTGAAGTCGAAACGGCCAGCTCGGTTGCTGCTGGCAGGGCGGCTGCGGTCGCGCGATCTCCGGCATACGCGGTCGTGGACCTGCGGCTCGACGACGGGAACGGTCTGGACGTGGTAGAGTGCATTCGTGAACGCAGGGAGGACAGCCGCATTGTCGTCCTGACGGGCTATGGTGCGATTGCCACCGCTGTGGCAGCGGTCAAGATCGGCGCGACGGACTATCTGTCGAAGCCGGCGGATGCCAATGACGTGACAGCCGCGCTTCTGGCGCCGGAGGGCGAGATGCCGCCGCCGCCGACCGATCCGATGAGCGCCGACCGTGTTCGCTGGGAACACATCCAGCGGGTCTACGAGCTGTGCGGCCGGAATGTCAGCGAGACGGCGCGGCGCCTGAACATGCATCGGCGAACGCTTCAGCGCATTCTGGCCAAGCGGTCGCCGCGCTGAACTCATCCCATTTCGGCCAGCAGCCTGTTGTACCGCTCCACGAATGCCATTCGTGACTCGATGGGCGGCCTGAGCAGGATCGAGAGACCCTTCGCCAGAGACATGTCGTGACGCCCAAAGAACCTGTTTGCCTCGTGTTCTGCGAATCCGGCAATCTGCGTCGCTTCAAACCAGGCTGACATCTTGTCCGCCCTTTTGATCTTGGACTTTATTGTCCTGGGCATGGTGGCGGGCAGCCCGAAGCGAAGATGAATCGCGGCCGTAAGGCGGTCGTCCAGCGCAGAGTATCCGGGGCCGACCGAAGACTTTACCGGTGCGATCATGTCGCCGATCACGTATTCCGGCGCGTCGTGCAGAAGCGCCGCAAGACGCCACTTGGCAGGCGCCTTCGGCACGAGTCGCGTGAACAGGGTCTCAACCAGCAGCGAATGTTCTGCGACGGAATAGGGGTAATCCCCCTTCGTCTGGCCATTCCAGCGGGCAACGAAGGCCAGCCCGTGGGCGATGTCCTCGATCTCGATGTCGACAGGCGTCGGGTCCAGAAGATCCAGCCTTCGTCCGGACAGCATTCGCTGCCATGCTCTTGGTTCCGCTTTCCTGGTGGCCATGACGTGCAGTCGTGCACCAATGCCGAAGGCGCGGTCAAGAGCATTTGCGCCTGGTCCAGCCGCGGTTCAGGGCCAATTCCTCGACTTTCGGTCTGTCGCCGGAAGGCCGTCTTTGAAATGCCCGCACGGCTGTCCACAGGCTCCGGGCCGACGGTCGATGCGTGCAGCTTGAGTCCACGGCCCTTTGCTGCAGGCGTTCATGCAGGGCTCCTTGAAGAGCGCGGCACGGCGGCGGGACGCGAACCGTTCCCCGCCAACCTTGGTTGTCGGGGGAAAATGCCGGTGCTAAGTGACCCCGAAACGCCGTCGAGTGGAGCGGGACATCATGCCCAAGGACTACGTCGTAAAGGACATTTCGCTGGCCGATTTCGGGCGCAAGGAGCTGGGCATCGCCGAAACCGAAATGCCTGGCCTGATGGCCATCCGCGAGGAATACGGAGAGCGGAAACCCCTGTCGGGCGCAAGAATCGCAGGCTCCCTTCACATGACGATCCAGACGGCCGTCCTGATTGAAACGCTCAAGGCGCTGGGGGCCAATGTCCGCTGGGCTTCGTGCAACATATTTTCGACACAGGACCACGCGGCGGCCGTGATTGCCGCCGGCGGAACCCCGGTATTCGCCGTGAAGGGCGAAACACTCGAAGAGTACTGGACCTACACGGACCGGATCTTCCAGTTCCCGGAAGGCGGGGCAAACATGATACTGGATGACGGCGGCGACGCGACGCTGTACGTCCTTACCGGTGCGCGCGTCGAGGAAGGCGAAGCCGACCTCATCGCGACTCCCGCAAGCGAAGAGGAAGAAGTCCTGCATGCGCAAATCAGGAAACGCCTGGCGGAAAGCCCGGGCTGGTTCGTGAAGCAGCGCGACATGATTCGGGGAGTTACGGAGGAGACCACGACGGGAGTCAATCGCCTGTACAAGATGGTGGAGGACGGCCATCTCCCGTTTCCAGCGATCAACGTCAACGACAGCGTGACGAAGTCCAAGTTCGACAACAAGTACGGTTGCCGGGAAAGTCTCGTTGACGGCATTCGGCGCGCAACCGACACGATGATGGCCGGAAAGGTCGCCGTGGTTTGCGGTTACGGCGACGTCGGCAAGGGCTCCGCAGCCTCGCTTCGCGGCGCAGGCGCGAGGGTCAGGGTGACCGAAGTTGATCCGATCTGCGCGCTGCAGGCGGCGATGGACGGTTACGAGGTGGTTCTGCTGGAAGAGAGTCTGGACGCGGACATCTTCATCACCTCGACCGGCAACAAGGACGTCATTCGTATTGAGCACATGCGCGAGATGAAGGACATGGCGATCGTCGGCAACATCGGGCACTTCGACAACGAGATCCAGATTGCCAGCCTGAGGAACCACAAGTGGACCAACATCAAGGAACAGGTTGACATGATCGAAATGCCTTCGGGCAACCGGATCATCTTGCTTTCCGAGGGTCGACTGCTGAATCTCGGCAACGCCACGGGGCATCCCAGCTTCGTCATGTCGGCGAGTTTCACGAACCAGGTTCTGGCGCAGATCGAGCTGTTCACGAAGGGCAGCGAGTACGGCAAGGAGGTCTGCATTCTTCCCAAGCACCTCGACGAAAAGGTCGCGAGACTTCACCTGGACCGGATTGGCGCGAAGCTCACGATGCTGGACGGCGAACAGGCAAGCTATATCGGCGTGAAGCAGGACGGCCCGTTCAAGCCCGAGCACTACCGGTACTGAAAGACCGAAAGCGCGACCTGTCGCCCGAAGCGCAGGGCGTCACGGAAACGGGCCGGCAATCCTGCCGCGATTGCCGTCAAGTCAGAAACTGTATTCCAGGCTTATCCCGATGTGACTGTCGCGCCGGACGTCGTAGGCGATCTCATCGGTTTCAAACCCGATGTGGGAGGTCGCTTCCACGTTCAGCGACAAGCTGTCCGAAAGCCGGCGACTGAACTCGGCGCTCAAGACGCGGCTGTCGGCCTCAAGGGAATCGAGAACGCCAAGGAAGAAGTTTGTCCCATGCTCGTCGTTCAAGTCGATGCGTGCGCCCAGAAAGACGGAATTTGCGAGCGCATCGGTCGCATTGCGCTCTCGGCCGTCACGGAGCCACTCGGCAAACAGGCTCAGGTCAGCATCGGTGTCCCAAGGGCCATTGACAGAATATTCACCGCCTAGGATTGACGCCGTGTAGTCTTCCTCTTGCAACATCCGGTTCCGCCCGCCGGTCCGACGGATCGCTTCAAGCTTCAGCAGCAACGGTCCCGTGGTGATCTGGCCATCCAGCCCAATCTGGCGAATCTGCTCGTAATGCGGCGCGAGGCTCGCGAAGGCGGGGTCGAGGATGAAGGTGGGTTCGCGGCTGGTGCCGTCGAACACGCTCAGCCCGATGTCGAGCGGCCCGAAACTGTTGCTGTAACGGCCCGCGAGATCGACATGCCATTCCTCGTCCGCGGACTCGTACGTGGTTCGGCTGTTGTCGACGACCAGCCGTCCACGAAGCCGACCTTGTGTTCCGGGAAAGGTGCGCTTGCGATGTCCGGACAGCCCGAACAGCTCAAGCACTCCCCAGCCTCCCGACAAGGTGAAATGCACCATCGGTTGACCAAGCTTGGTCTTGGCATCCGGATGCTCGACCAGGTCAGTCTGGTTGATGATGTCTACAAGCGAACGTGCCTCGGCAACGCCCCAGAAGACCCGGTCGATGCCTGCGCGGAGCTCCCATTCACCATCGCCCGCATCGCCGTAGGTGAGAAAATAGGCTTCCCGCAGGTCGGCATGCGTGCGCTCCGGGTCCCCGGCATCGAAACGCAGGAAGGGCGTAATGGTTACGCTGCTGCCGCCGTCTCCCTCGATATAGGCCGTCGCTTCCATGCTGAAGCCGCTTGCATGCGACCGCTGTCCGGGGTGAGCCCCGGCTTCCGGGAAAATCCGAGTTTCCGCCGCAAGCGTCCCGAACATGTCCAGCCGGTCGGAAAGCCAGGACTGGGCATGTGCCGGCTTCGGCATGAAGACAAGCAGCGCCCACAGCAATGCGGAGGCATGGATCAACCGGTTCGCCATCAGCACATCCCCAACTTTGCTCTGAATTGCGGCACCACGTATGCAATTAAGATCAAAGGACGAGACTTGTCCACAGGCGACTTTGGTCCGTGAGCCTAGAAGACGGCGTCAATCTGGAAGGCAATGCCCGTTTCCGATGCCGAGCAAGAAGACCGCCATGCGGCAGGCCACTTCCAGCGCGTGCCTGTGACCGCACCCACAGCGGCGCACACTGCGCTCAACAATGCGGCTGCCGGAAGCCCGGTCAAGCCGACGGTCCCGAAGGCCGGACCACGTTCGCGCCGAGCAATCGTCTCGGCGGCAGGCGCCCTCCGACATGGATCCGGAAGTCCGGGAACCCGGCTACACGAAACGAGTTGCCGTCATTTCGCAAGCCGGATACGAATTTTCGGAAGGATTGAGTCGTGATCGAGCCGTTGGAACATATCCGAGCACTTGAGACGGTCCCTGAGCCGCTGGAACGTCTGGGCCGCCGCCCCCGGCACTGTCACCTGGCGCGGTGTCCCGAACCGGCGCCGGGCGGATTTCCAGCGCTGGGAGGTGTTCGAAGCGGTTTCGCAACCGGCGGACCCGCGATGCGCCAACGACAAGCTCACCCAAGCAAGTCAGGACGAACCGAACCTGGTGCCGGCGTGCGTCCACGCGAGTCGGCGCGATGATGCCCGCGCTCCTGGACCGCTACATCACCTGCGTTCTGCGCTTCCGGTGGCTGGTTCTCGCGCTGGCTTCACTGGTCATGCTCGCGGCGGCGGCGGGCCTGCCCGGCCTGACCATAACCGGCAGCTACCGCGTGTTGTTCGGCGAGGACAATCCCCACCTTCTCGCGTTCGATGCGGTGCAGGACACTTATTCCGCGTCACGATCAGCATTGATTGCCGTCGCGCCACGGGAAGGCTCGGTGTTTACCCGCGAGACCCTCGACGCAGTCGAAGAGTTGACAGAGGCAGCGTGGCTTACGCCGCATTCGGTGCGGGTCACTTCGCTAACAAACTACTTTCACAGCGAAGCGGTCGAGGACGAACTGACAATCGAACCCCTGGTCGAAGATGCAATGTCCTTGAGCGACGCCGATCTCGACCGGGTTCGGACCATCGCATTGAACGAACCCGAACTTGTCGGGCAACTGGTTGCCGAGGACGGGCGCGTGGCTGCGCTGATCATCGATTTCATCCTGTCCGAGCCGGAAGAACCCGCGTGGGAGGAGATTTCGAACTATCTCGGGGGGCAGCTCGACGAGGCCAGGGCCACGCATCCGGACCTTTCCTATTTCCTGACTGGCAACGTGATCTTGAATCAGACATTCGAGGATGCCGGACAGGACGCGGAGGATCTCATCCCGGTCGTGTTTTTTGTCGTCATGACAATCGCAGCCCTGCTTTTGCGCTCTGTCTACGCAGCCGTTGCCGTCGGAATTGCTGTCGTGTTCGTCGTGCTGACAGCCGTGGGAGTCGCGGGCTGGTTTGGCACGATGCTCACGCCAATCAGCGCGAGCGTGCCGATCATCGTCATGGCGGTGGGGGTCGCCCATTCAATTCACATCGTGACCACGGCACAGGCCGAAATGCGCGAAGGCCTGGAACGCAACGCTGCGCTGGCGGCCTCCCTTCGCGAAAACATGTATCCGGTGTTCCTGACGTCCGCCACGACCGCGATCGGATTCCTCAGCCTGAACACCTCGAATTCGCCGCCGTTTCACGTTCTCGGCAACCTGGTGGCGCTTGGCGTGCTGTTCACGTTTGTCTATGGCGTGACGCTCTTGCCTGCGTTGCTTTCCGTCTTGCCGCTGAGGGCTCCCCGCCATCGCGCCGGACGCCAAGGCCTCTTCGAACGCCTGGGTGACTTTGTCGTCGCGCGCCGCCGGCAAATTCTCTGGCTCGGGATTCTGGTGGTCGCGGTTTTCGCGGCAGGCCTTCCCCGGAACGAGGCGAGCGACAACTGGCTGCATCATTTCGACGAACGTTACCCATTTCGCACCGACACGGAATTCATCGTCGAAAACCTGACCGGCCTGGACCGGCTCGACTATTCGTTGAGTTCCGGGACCGAGGGCGGCATCACCGAGCCCGAATACCTCCGCAAGGTCGACGCCTTCGCGGCCTGGTATCGCGCACAGCCCGAAGTGCTTCACGTTCAGGCATTTCCGGACATCATGAAGCGTGTCAACAAGAGCATGCACGGGGACGATCCGGCATTCTACCGAATTCCGGAGGAGCCCGACCTTGCCGCGCAGTTTCTGCTGCTCTACGAGTTTTCGCTGCCCTTTGGCGCCGATCTGAACGACCGCATAGACATCGGCAAGTCGTCGACGCGAATGACCGTGGCGCTCGACAACACGTCCACGAAGGAACATCTCGACATTGATGCGCGCGCCCAAGCCTGGCTGCAGGACAATGCGCCTGATCTCGCGGGCCCGGCCTCGGGCTTCACCATGATTTCCGCCCATCTGTCGGACCGGAACGTCGAGAGCATGCTGAGGGGAACGATTCTCGCAACGGGCCTCATATCCCTGATCCTGCTCCTGGTCTTCCGGAACGTCCGAGTCGGCCTGATCTGCCTGGTGCCCAATTTCGTTCCTGCTGCAATGGCGTTCGGCCTGTGGGGGTACCTCTCCGGCGTCATCGGTCTCGGTGCATCCGTGGTGGTTGCGGTCGCCATCGGCATCATCGTGGACGACACCATTCATTTTGTCTCGAAGTACCTGAGCGGCCGTCGGCAGGGCCTGTCATCTCCCGAGGCGGTTCGCGCAACGTTTCGCACCGTGGGGCCAGCGTTGTGGGCCACCACCGCCATCCTGGTAGCTGGCTTCCTGGTGTTCGCGGCGTCGGGGTACGAACCGAGCTGGACGCTTGGCGTCCTGGTGTCAATCACGATCTCAATCGCGCTCATTGCCGATCTCTTGCTGCTCCCCGCCCTGCTGATGGCGGTCGATCGGAGAGATTCATGACGCTCAACCGCCACGTCATGCGCGACGCAAGCCCGACCTGGGGAACTTTCCAGCGTCAATCCAGGCAGCCAGTTTGAGGCGCATACCCGGCACGACCAGGCTTTAACCCGCGATAGAGACCCGAGAACGAATTGCATCTGCAAGTCGGCAAAGCAGGCGGCGTGACATCTTGTCAGGGCCGGCAAGTGACCTGGGAAAGATCTTGCTGCCGAAACAAGGCGTTGCAGCCGTCGTAAGACTATGGACTTCGCACGGGGCACTTGCGCTGGCGGACAAGGATAGCCCTGAAGTCATTGACGTTTGTCCCGGTCGGGCCTGGCGTGAACAGGTCTTCCAGCGCATCGAACCCTGTCCAGCTGTCGTGCCGGGCAAGAAGCGATCCCGGATCCATTCCCGCATTGCGCAACCGTGTCCAGGTCTGACCGTCTGCAAATGCACCGGCGTTGCCTTCAGTGCCGTCAATCCCGTCCGTGTCTGCAGCCAGAGCGGTAACGTCCAGCCCTTCCGCGCCACCGGCGAATGCAAGCAGGAATTCGCTGTTTCGCCCTCCGCGCCCTCCACCGCCTTCAACGGTCACCGTAGTTTCTCCCCCGGACAGGATCACGGCGGGCGCTGCGAAGGGGCGGTCCCGAAGCCTGACCTCGCGCGCGATGGCGGCGTGGACGAGGCCGACATCGCGCGCCTCTCCCTCGATGGCATCTGACAAGATGAAGGCACGAATGCCATGACGCTCCGCGCGGGCTGCCGCGGCTTCGAGGGAAAGCGCTGCCGACGCGACGATCGAAACCGTGTTTCGTGCAAACCGCTCATCGTCCGGGGACGGGGCATCCGTCGCGGTGTCAAGGTAGTCGCGAATCCGGCCAGGCAAATTGATCTGATGGGCGTCAACATGTCCTCGCGCTGCGCTCAACCCCGTTCGATCGGGCACGGTTGGCCCCGATGCAACCTGGGCTGGATCGTCTCCCGGCACGTCTGACACGATCAGGCTGACGACGCGTGCGGGATGTGCCGCAAGCGCCAGACGACCGCCCTTTATCGTGCTGACATGCTTTCGGACGGCATTCATGGCCGAAATTGGCGCGCCCGAATTCAGGAGGGCACGATTGAGCGCCTGCTCGTCCTGAAGCGTCAATCCGTCCGGAGGTGCTGGCAGCAGCGCCGACCCGCCGCCGCAGATGAGCGCAACGACAAGGTCTTCTTCCGTCAATCCTGACACGGCTTCGAGCAGTGACCTGCTGGCCTCCATGCCTGCTTCGTCAGGAACCGGATGGGAGGCGGTCAGCACGCGGATGCGGCGGGTCGGGACAACATGTCTGTACCGGGTCACGACCACGCCTTCGAGCGGGGAGTCCCACAGATTCTCGAACGCCGCGGCCATCTGCGCTGCGCCCTTCCCGGCTCCAACGGCCACGGTTCGGCCCCTTGGCTTGTCCGGCAGATGCCGGGCCAACGCCTTGCTTGGATCGGCCGCCGCCACTGCTGCCTCGAAGAGGTTTGCAAGGAATGCCTTGTTTTCGGGAGCGATCATGCACGCGTGATATCTTCTCCGGCCGGCCAGCGACAGGCGAATTCGTCCGCATGCGATTTGCATGGAGTCGCGGTCGCCGCGCGAGGCCTAGACGCCAATCGAATTTCAGTCAGTGAGAGACCTGCTCTGGCACCGTGGGCAAGATGCCGGAGCCTTGGCTCAGAGAATTCCGAGAATGGCGCCGATGACAGCGCAACCGAACGTGGCGTTTCCGCCGTCGATCAGAGTCAGGTTGAACGGCCTGTCTCCAAATGCGTAGTTCATCATGACCCAGGGCGATATGAAGAACAGTCCGACACCCAAGCCACCGACAAGACCGGCCGCAAGGGTGTCAATTCCGGACATGGCAAACATGTGCCGCATCATGCCCGCGACGACGAGCATCGCGATCCCACCCAGAATG
Organism: Silicimonas sp.; assembly: GCA_022819605.1. Classification (GTDB taxonomy): domain Bacteria; phylum Pseudomonadota; class Alphaproteobacteria; order Rhodobacterales; family Rhodobacteraceae; genus JAJEFO01. The sequence continues at coordinate 9,406 of JAJEGW010000059.1, forward strand.
AATGGCGTCTTGCTCTGATTGGCGGGGCGTCCGCTTTCGTCCACCTCAATGCCTGAAGCGGCAACCCATTGTTTGGACAAAGCCATGTACCATGCGGCGCCAAAGGCAAATCCGCCGACTGCCGCCACGATTACGCTGATGATTTCCATTGTACCCGCCGTGTCCGCCGTGGCGGCAGACTACGCGCAAAGCAGCCGCCTGACCAGAATTTCTCAGGGATCGATCCCGCCCATTCCGCATATGAGCTTCCACTCCGCATCGCGTACCGGCTGCACCGACAGGCGGGAATTCCTGACGAGGACCATGTCTGCAAGAAGCGGTTCCTGTTTGATGCGCTCCAGCGACACCGGAGTCTTGAGTGGCACAATCGCCTTGATGTCCACACATTCCCATCGCGCATCATCGGTGGTGCTGTCGGGATGGGCTTCGGCGATGACTTCGACGGTTCCGACAATCTCCTTGTCCGTCTGCGAGTGATAGAAGAAGCCCCGGTCCCCGACCTTCATTTGACGCATGTAGTTCCGTGCCTGGTAGTTGCGGACGCCATCCCATTCCTCTCCTGCGCCGCCGCTTGCCACCTGCTCGTCCCAGCTCCAGGTGGACGGCTCCGATTTGAAAAGCCAATATGCCATGGCCTACTCCTTTCCCACGGGTCGCGACAACAGGGCCTCGACGGCCCGGGAAATGTCAAGGCGTCCTTCTATGACGTCCGCCGTGGCCTGCATGACCGGAAGATCCAGGCCGGCGGCCGCCGCGCTCTCCGCGACGACCGGCGCGGTGGCAAGCCCTTCGACCGTTGCTTCCCGATCAATGTCAACGCCCTGTCCCAGAGCAACGCCTGCGCTGAAATTGCGAGATTTCTCGGACATGCAGGTCAGCACGAGGTCTCCCAGTCCCGAAAGCCCGTGGAGCGTTTTTTTCTTTGCTCCCTGCAAGGCAGCATAGCGCACAAGCTCACCGAACCCGCGGGCGATCACCGAGGCCCGCGCGCTGTCGCCGAACCCGGCGCCGACGGAGATTCCCGCGGCAAGCGCGACAACGTTCTTGAGGGCGCCACCCAATTCGGCACCGCGGACGTCCGTGGATCGATAGAGGCGCAGGAGCGGGCGTGTGAGCAATGCCTGCAGCTTCCTGGATTCCTTCGCGCGTTCCGTTGCAAGGACAATTGCCGTGGGCAGCCCATTTGCAATGTCGACAGCAAAGCTCGGGCCAGTCATCATTGCGGCCGTGTGCGAAGGGCGAGCCGCCTGGATCGTCGCAACCGGCCCCAAACCGGTGCTTCGATCAATCCCCTTGCAACAGGCAATGAGCGCGCCGCTGTTTCCAAAGTCATGATCCCGCAAAAAGGATGCAAGATTCTGGGCGGGCACGGCAACAAGGCAGATTGCGGCACCGAAAGCGGCCTCGTCGGCAGTGACCTGCAGGCTGTCGGGCAGATGATGGCCCGGAAGACGAGCGCCTGTTCGCCTCGATTCCTGCATGCGTGCCGCATCGCAGGCATCACGGGACCAGAGCGTGACCCTTGTCCCGTCTCGAGAAAGGGCGATTGCAAGCGCGGTTCCAAACGCGCCTGTTCCCAAGACGGACAGGTTCATGCCTTCGCGCCCTTCGTGCCCGATCCCAGAAGGGCTGGCTGACTCGTGTCCAGCGGCCAGCGCGGGCGTGCGACGAGGGGAACGAGTCCGGTGTTCGCGATCCGGTCTAGCTCGATTCCAGCCCAGGCAATCATGGCAGCATTGTCCGTGCATAGCGCGGAGGGAGGCGCAACAAATCCGAGGCCGTATCGTGTTGCGACGGCATCGAGCCCGCCACGAATCTCGGCGTTGGCCGCGACGCCGCCCGCGACGGCGATGACAGGCGTGCGCGGGTTCAGCGAGAGGTAGGATTCAGTTGCACGCGCCGCCTTCACGGCCAGAATCTCGGTCACCGCAGCCTGGAAGCTGGCACAGAGATCTGCGCGATCCTGCGCGGACAGCCCGCCTGATCCAGAGACCAGGGCATTGCGCTCGCGGACCAGTGCGGTCTTCAGCCCCGAAAAGCTCATGTTGCAATCTGGGCGGTCGAGCAACGGTCTCGGAAAGCGGAATCGCTCCGGGTCTCCGCTTGTGGCCTCACCCTCGACGGCCGGGCCGCCGGATCCGGGAAGGCCAAGGGCGCGGGCCGTCTTGTCAAAGGCCTCGCCGGGCGAGTCGTCCAGGGTGCCGCCGAGGCGTTGAAAGCTGTCTGGGCCGGAGACAATCAGCAGCTGGCAGTGCCCGCCGGAGACCAGAAGCAGAAGGTAGGGAAACGCAACATTGTCCGTCAGCCGAGGCGTCAACGCGTGGCCGGCGAGATGGTTGACTCCGAGAAGCGGCCTGCCGAGCCCCGTGGCAATTCCCTTTGCACACATCACACCTGAAAGCACGCCGCCTATCAGGCCCGGACCTGCCGTGACGGCGACCGTGTCGATGTCTGAGGTGCCGATGCACGCTTTGTTCAGTGCGGCCTCGACTGCGATGTCGAGCTTCTCGGCATGCGCGCGCGCGGCGATTTCGGGCACGATTCCGCCAAAGGCCGCGTGCAGGGAGGCCTGATCCGCAACGATTGAAGACAGGATCCTTCTGTCGTCCGACACGACGGCAGCCGCGGTGTCGTCACAGCTGGATTCGATTCCGAGGAAGAGACGTGCCATGGCTGTTCGGCTTGCGCGGCTTCCCGACCGCAGGTATCACCGGGCAGTGCCTCACACAAGAAGGCGTCGACATGGACGGTCCCGGGCCCACACTTCTTCTCACTAGGCCTGAGGCGCAATCAAAGAGCTTTCTTGCCGATTGCGAACGGCGGCTGGGGCAGCGCATTCCGGCCGTGATCTCACCTGTCATGGACATCATTCCCGTTGGCGAACCGCCGAATCTGAATGATTTTGCCACGATCGTCGTGACGTCGGGAAACGCCGTTCGCCAGCTCGCGGGCAATCTTGAAGGCCGCCGAGTCCTGACGGTGGGCGAAGCCACAGCGGCGCTTGCACGCGGGCAGGGCGCGCGGGCGGAGGCGCTTGGAGAGACGGCCGAGGCCTTTCTTGAACGCGTCGAGGAAGTGACCTTTCCCGCCATTGCCTGTCGGGGACAGCATGCCCGATGCAATCTTGCTGACCGTCTGTCCGCACAAGGCGGCCCGACAGTCGACGCGGTGCTCTATGATCAAGTCCCGCGTCCTCTTTCGCGGGCAGCACACGCGCTTCTTGCCGGCAGTTCGCCGGTTGTCGTTCCCGTGTTTTCGGCAAGGAGCGCAGAGCTTCTTTCGCGTGTTGCAACCGCAGCGCCAATTGTCGTCCTTGCCATAAGCGAGGCTGCCCGAACGGCCTGGAATGGAGACGCAGAATTCAGGGTGGCCGAACGACCGACCGCTGAATCAATGTGCGACCTGGTTGTCGGCGCGCTGTGAGTCCTTCTTGTTGCAGGGCGCGCGTGGCATTAGATTCAGACGCACAACGACGCACGCAATTGGCACGGAAAGGTGACTGAGTGGCCGACCCTGAAGAATCCGCAAAGACTTCCGAGAACCCGGAGTCTTCCGACGAACCAGAGTCGGTCACTGCACCGAAAGAACCGTCGGATGCGACCGCATCAGCCAGTGGCGGAGCGGATGGCGCAGATTCGGACGAGCCGCAGGCAAAGGAACTTTCGACGTCCAGTCGAGCGCCGGGGAACTCTTTTGGCGCGTCCCGTCAGCGACTTGCTCTTTTCTCGGGAATTGTCGGCGGTTTGGCGGGAGGCGCCCTCGGCATTCTTGCCGCAATCTCGTTGCCGTATCTGACGGGTCAGCCGAACAAGGCAGAGCAGGCGCTTTCTGGAGTTGAGCTTGCCGCGGCGGACATGGCCAGGCTGCAAGAGCAGTTGGCCGAACTCCGGGAAATGATACCGCCCGAGGCGGACCTTTCGGTGCTGGAGGGCGACATCGCTGCGCTTGAAGGCAAGGTGAGTGAACTGGATCCGAAAATCACGGAGATGCAGACGACGACATCGGACGAACTTTCGGATCTGGATGCAAGGCTTGCCGCCCTGTTCCGGCGCGTGGAGGCGCTGGAGATCTCGAGCGGCGACGCGTCTCTGTCCCAGGCCGCCGAAACCGAAGAGCAGCTCGACCGATTCAAGAAGCAGCTGGATCAATTCGTTGCCGACGCGGAAGCCAGGATTGCCGATCTTGAGACGAGGGCGATTGAGGCAGGGGCTGCATCTCCGGCAGGGAATCGATTTGCGGTCGCCAGGCTGCGCGCGGTGGTCGAAACCGGTGCCCCGTACTTCGACGTCATTTCCACGATGGAGGACGTCCCCGCCGAACTGGCCGACCATGCACGAACCGGAATACCGACGCTCCTCATGCTGCAGCAGGAATTCCCCGGTGCCGCGAGGGCTTCGCTGGCAGCATCCCGCAGCTATTCGGGCGACGGAACGATCAGGGACAGGATCGTCACTTTTCTGCGACAGGCAACCAACGCACGGTCGTTGACGCCACGGGAGGGCGACAGTGCCGATGCAATCCTGTCTCGCGCCGAGGCAAGCGTCGCCGAAGGCGACCTGCTTGCCGCACTTGCGGAGCTTGCGACACTGCCGCACGCAGCACGGCCCGCAATGGCGGACTGGATCGCCAAGGCGGAGTTTCGGCTGGCGGTTCTGGGCGCAATTGACGTGCTTGCCGGCGGGATGAATTGAGGCGCCCATGCTCTGGCCGCTTCTGAAAATCATTCTCTTCGTCGTGCTGATCGCGGCCGCCGCGTGGGGTGCGGAACTGCTGCTTGAAATAGACGGCGAAATTCAGCTGTCGGTTGCGGGCACGGAGTATTTCTTGGGCCCGCTTGAGGCGGTCATTTTGTTGATGGCTTTCCTGCTTGCGGCCTGGGTCTGGTTCAAAGTCATGGGGCTGGTCGTTGCATTTTTTCGCTTTGTCGCGGGCGACAGGACTTCGATTGACCGCTTCTTCGACCGTCGGCGCGAACGAAAGGGCTTTGATGCCCTTGCCGATGGGATGATCGCGCTCGCATCGGGTGAGTCCGGGATGGCGCTTTCAAAGGCATCGCGAGCCGAGAAGCTGCTGTGGCGCAGGGAACTCACATCTCTCCTGACCGCACAAGCTGCCGAGCAGGCCGGCGATGCGGTTCAGGCCGAGGCCGCCTACAAGCGCCTTCTTGAGGACGATCGAACACGATTCGTCGGAATCAGAGGGCTGATGAAGCAGCAACTGGCGACAGGCAATACCGACATTGCGCTGAAGCTCGCGGAAAAGGCGTTTGCGTTGAGGCCTGCGCATGTCGAAACCCAAGACGTTCTTCTCAGGCTCCAGGCGGGTGCGCATGACTGGACCGGGGCTCGAAAGACGCTCGGCACCAAGCTCAGGCAAGGCGCGCTTCCGCGCGATGTTCATCGGCGTCGCGACGCCGTGCTTGCACTTGGCGAGGCTCAAGACATCCTGCGTGACGACAGATCCGTTGAGGCGCGCGAAAAGGCGATCGAAGCAAACCGGCTTTCTCCGGATCTTGTCCCGGCGGCAGTCATGGCCGCCGATGGATACATGGCCCGCAACAAGCCGAAGAACGCGTTGCGCATTCTGAAGAAGGCTTGGGGCGCGCAACCGCATCCGGACCTTGCTGCCGCCTTCGCGCGCCTCGATCCCGAGGAATCGCCGGAGACCCGCGTCAAACGGTTTGCAGCGTTGACGAGCGTGCAGCCGGATCATCCCGAAACCCGAATGCTTGAAGCGGAACTACAGATTGCAGCGGAGAACTTTCCGGCCGCCCGTGACGCGATCGGGGACTTGGCCGAGACCGATCCCACCGCACGGGTCCTGACGATCATGGCAGCAATCGAGCGCGGATTCGGGGCCGACGACGCCGTTGTGAAGGGTTGGTTGGCGCGCGCACTTGCAGCACCGCGAGATCCGCAATGGGTGTGCGAGAATTGCCACTGCGTGCATGCCCGCTGGGTGCCCGTCTGCGAGCGGTGCGAGAGTTTCGACACCCTGACCTGGACCAGGCCAAGCGACGGTGCCGCACCGCTTTCCACGGGAGCCGAGATGCTTCCGCTCATCGTCGGAGCAGCCGACGCGCCGGACGATTCCGAGGCCATGCAAGATGACGATTCTGACGTCGACCAAAGTGAACCGACGCACGAAGAAGAGATACGGGCGCCAAATCCGACTGCCAATGAGGCGGCAAAGACGGTGAAACCGCCTGCGGATTATGTCGTCGAAGGCGCTGGACAGAAGGATTCCACCGACGGCGTGCGGTGATGCAAAAGAGGTGCGCGGAAACTGGCGGCGGAAACCTGGTGCCGCATGAGGGATTCGAACCCCCGACCCATCGCTTACGAAGCGATTGCTCTACCAGCTGAGCTAATGCGGCAATGCAAGTCCGCGTTTAGACTGCCGCCCTGCCGAGCGCAAGCGGTCGGCGCGATCATCGTTCGGTCAGCTTGAGTTCGATGCGTCGGTTCTGCGCCCGCGCGCCGCCTCTGCTCCGCGGCGACCTGCGCCAGGGCCCGGTTGAGCCGGCTCCCCAGCTCCTGGATCCGCACCCCGGCCGCCCTGTCCCGCGCCTCGGCGCTGTCCAGCAGCGCCGAGAGCTCGGCAAGCTGGTCGCGAAGCGCGGCCACCTGCGCGTTCAGCAGCGCGACCTCGCGCTGCGCCTTCGCAGAGATCTCCCGCTCTTCCGCGAGCCTCCGGTTCGCGGTCTCGAGAAGCAGCCGCTCGCGGTCCCGCGCGCTGAGCGCGCTCGCGCTCGCGTCCTCGGCGGCCAGCCTCGCCGCAAGGGCGGCGGCCAGCTTCTCGCGAAGCCCTTCCGCATCCGCCTCGGCGTCCCGGAGCCGGTCCCCAGCCGCCATTCTGGCCGCAAGGGCGACAGCCAGCTCCGCGCGAAGTCCCTCCGCATCCGCCTCCACATCCCGGAGCCGGTCCCCGACCGCCGCTCCGGCCGCAAGGGCGGCCGCCAGTTCCTCGCGGAGCCTCTCTGCATCGGCCTCCGCATCCGCCTCCGCGAGCCGCGCGGCCTCCTTCGCGTCAAGTTCCGCACGCGCTCTTTCGGCCTGCGCCAGCAGCTCCCTGATGACCGCGGCATCGGCCTCGGCGACGCTCCGGGCCTTGCCCAGGTCGGACTGGACAAGGGCCAGCGCAGCCGCTGTCTCGGCCTCGGCGGCTTGCGACCGCTCGAGCGCCGCCAGCGATTCCGCCAGGGATGCGTCGCGCGCCTCGACGTCGGCCAGGGCGCGGGCCAGCAATGCGGCGGTCTCGGCCTCGGTGACTTCCGACTGCTCAAGCGCTGCGTAGGCTTCCAGCAGGGACACGTCGCGCGCCTCGACATCGGCCAGGGCACGGGCCAGCAGTGCGGCGGTCTCGGCATCCTGGATCCGCAGGTCCTGAACGCGAAGCGCCTCGGCGTCTTGGAGCGCGACCTCCCGCTGGGTCTGGAACCGGTCAACGAGATCGGTGCCAACCTCGAGCACGACAGTGCCGGGACTGCGGAATTCCGAAAACGGGCGTCCGCCCGGCATCTGCAGGTCGAGCACGTTGATTTCGACACTCCAGCCACCGTTCCCGTAGACCGCAACGGCGTTGCCGAACGCCGGCACGACCTCGCCTCTCTCCAGGAGCTTGCCGACCAGAATGTATCCGTCGCCTCGGCCGATCTCGTGATAGAACGCGACGGGAAGGGTCACGGATGCCGCGAATTCGCTGTAGTAGCTTGCACCGGGCCCGTCGCGCCGGAGCTCCTCGGCGGTGAAGGTAAGTTCGACGACCCTGAACCCGTCCCCGAGCTCGGACTCGACCAGGGCCCGGATGTCCGGGGCTTCATCGGGATTGGCCGCGGCCTGGAAGGTCGTCAGGAGAACGGCGAAGAGCGGGGCCGACAGGTATCTCATGGGGTCTGCGCTATGTCTGGGGGAACGGGACCAAGGTATATTTGGCCAGGAAACCGAGTTCAAGCTGGCACATGGCTTAGGCTCTTCCCGCGAAGCCGGTCAATGCCCGGGGCAATGCGCGAAGAAGTCGAGCATCCCGGCAAGTACGTCTTCGATTGCAGGGTCGTCGATGTCCTTGTGAAGCACCAGCCGGATCGCGCCGGCCGAGCCGCCGCCCACCACGACACCGCACCCGGCCATGTGCGCACGGAACGCGTCGTTCAGCCCGTCACGTGGCGTGAGGAAGACCATGTTGGTCGATTGCTCGACCGTACCCGCACCGGCCTCTTCCAGCATGGCGGCCACGCGCGCCGCCCTGAGATGATCCTCGGCAAGCCGCTCCACATTGTGCTCAAGGGCGTAGAGGCCGGCTGCCGCGAGCACGCCCGACTGACGCATGCCGCCTCCAAGCATCTTTCGATACCTGCGTGCGCGCTCGATGAGGTCCGACGGCCCGGTCAGCACAGAGCCCGCTGGCGTTCCAAGGCCCTTTGAAAGGCAGAGCGAGACGGTGTCGACAAGATCGGACAAATCCTGCTCAGCGCAGCCGAGGGCCGTGACCGCGTTGAAGAAGCGCGCGCCGTCCAGATGGACCGAAAGTCCGGCGGAACGGGCTGCGTTGGCGGATTCCGCGATGCGATCCAATGGCACCGCCATCCCGTTGTGCGTGTTCTCGAGCCCGACCAGACGGCTTACAGGCATGTGGCTGTCGTCCGGCTTCACTTCTGCGGAGATTCGGTCAGGCGACAGGCTGCCGTCGGCCTCAACCGGTATCGTGCAGATGGCGATGCCGCCCAGAACCGAACTGCCGACCGCCTCGTAGGCCGCAACGTGATATCCACGCCCGACGATCACTTCCTCCCCGCGCCCGCAATGGGCAAGCAGCGCCGTCAGGTTGCCCATCGTTCCGCTGGAGACGAGCAAGGCCGCGTCTTTCCCCAGCCGTTCAGCGAGCATGTCCTCAAGGCAATTGACGCTGGGGTCTTCGCCGTAGACGTCGTCACCGAGCTCGGCTTCGTACATCGCGCGGCGCATGCCCTCGTCAGGCTTGGTGACAGTGTCGCTTCGCAGGTCCACGCGCGGCGCATTCGAACCCGTCACCAGGGGAGTGCTCGTGTGATCGCTCATGAATCTTCCGGAGCCTGGTGTCGAGGACGCACGCCGCGACCGGTCTTGGACGAATGGTTGGGGTTGGGTTGAATGACGGTCTCCTTTCCTGTGCTGGTCAGCATGGATCCTCGGGCTTCCGCCCAGTCCCGTCAGGGAGCGCGCCGACAAACCCTAGGGGCGGATGCTCCAATTCTGGTTCCTTCAGGTCAATCCCCCTGCGTCAGGTTTGGAACGCCATGAACCGGAAGTCCATTGCCAAGACGCGATCAGAGGTTGTGGACTTCGCGCTGCGCGTTCCACGTCGCCCGCGCCCTGTCAGGAATCATGGCTTTCAGCCGGTCGATCGTGCGCTGATGCGCCGGGTCATCGAAAAGGTTCGTCATTTCGAGCGGGTCGGACTTCAGGTCGTATAGTTCGCCCGCGCCGGAAATCAGGTCGACCGTGATCCTGTGCCGGTCCGTGCGCAACGTGCGAAGCTTCAGTGCAACACCGCAGCGTTCCGGGCCGAGATCCCATTCGTTGTACGCAAATTCGCGCCTTTCGCGGCCTTCGATCACGGGTACCAGCGAACGACTTTCGATTCCTTCGGGCCGGTCAACTCCGGCCCAGTCGTAGAAGGTGGCGGGCAAGTCCAGCGTGGAAACGGGATCGGCCATCCTGTGATCCCCCGGGATTCCGGGGCCACGCATGATCAGCCCCACGCGAAGCAGGCCGTCGTAGTGCGTGGGGCCCTTCAGGTAGAGTCCGTGGTCTCCGAGGAGTTCCCCGTGATCGGCCGTGAAGATGACGATCGTGTTCTCGTCGAGTCCGGTTTCCCGCAGGGTGTCCAGGATGCGCCCGATCCCGTCGTCGATGAAGGAGATCATGCCGTAGTAGTTGGCCGTCATGGCTGCCAGCTGCCCGTCCGTCTGGGGCTGGATGCGGGAGTATTCTTTCCGCAAGGTCCGAACCTGCGGATTTTCTTCCAGGGGCTGGTTCTCCAATGCTGCCCTGTGCCACCAGGGACGACGATCCAGGTCGCGCCTGTGCGTGGGGCTGATGTCGACGGCGGCCGGGTCATACATTTCGGACCACGTTGCCGGGCAGTCGAATGGATGATGCGGGTCGGGATACGAAACCCATGCACAGAACGGCTGATCCGAGTTCGCAGACCGCAGAAACTCCTGCGTCTTTTCCGTGACCCATGTCGTCGAGTGCCATTCCGGCGGCAGGTCCGATGACCATGTCTGTGCCGCAACTGTTCCGTACCGCGCGTCCTCTCCGGTCCTGCTGTCTGCCGCCCAGCGCGTCCAGGCATCCTTGTGGCCGTGAAACCAGCGTTCGAACTGGTGCCCGCCGGGAGGCCGTTCGCAGGGAAGAAGCGGGTGCCAGTGCCCGATCAGAAGAAGGTCCATGTGATCAAGGCCCATGTAGGGGCCATGCCAGTCTTCCGGAAAGCTGCGGCTGTCCTTCCGGCTCTCGGGCGAGCCCCAACCGGTTGCTTTCGGATCGCTTCCGAAATGCGCCTTGCCGATCAATCCGGTCAGGTAGCCGTTGTCCGACAAGACCCTGCCCCAGCCCCTTTCGCCGATCTCCGCATCAAGGCTGATCCTGTTGTCCGTCACGCCGTGCGTGAGGGGCAGCATGCCTGTCAGGATCGATGCGCGCGCCGGCTGGCAGAGGACGTTCGGCGTGATCGCGCAGTCAAAGCGCGTCCCCTCCCGGGCAAGGCGGTCGAGAGCCGGGGTCTTGATGTTCCGTTCCGCAAAGCCGAAGCAGTCCGGGCGATGCTGGTCGGACGTGATCAAGAGGATGTTCGGGCGCCTAGTCATGGAACAATCTCCGCGAGGTCTTGGGCAATGCTGAAGCGGCCAGAAAAGCAATCCGCCACTTCTTCGCGAACGCGGCTCAAGATCTCTTCTCGGTCGTGTTGCACGCGCCAGTGAGTCAGGACCAGGTACTTGACGCCGGCACGCTCGGCAAGTCTTGCGGTTTCGAGATGGCCGGGAGTCGTGGCCTCAAATGCCGGGTCTGGCGCGGGCTCGTGGCTCAGCCGGTAGCACCAGTGGATCAGCAGGTCGGCTCCCTCGATCAACGTCTCCAGCTCGGCTGAATGACCGCTGTCCCCGGCGTAGACGACCGACTTGCCGCCGGCTTCGATGCGAAACCCGAGGCAGGTAAGATAAGGCTGCGCGTGCAGCACTTGGATTGCCCTCATGGTCCAGCCGTTCCCGTTGATCAGGAATGGCGGGTGCATTTCCGTCACCCTGGGCTCGGGCCACGGTCGTGGCAGGGCCCCGCCCCGCGCCTGCCAGACCTTCTTGCTCTGGGGCAGCTCCGTTCGTGCCACAAGGTCAAAGGAAAGCGCTCCGTCCGGCCCGAAATACCTGCCAGTCACTTCCGCAAGGGGCTCGGGCCCCCAGACGTCGAGGTTGTCGGCTCCGGAATCCCAACGTGCGTGAACCAGCCTCGCGTAATCCATCATGTGGTCGGAGTGGAGATGCGAGAAGACGAGATGCGTAACGTCGCCCGGAGTTCGTCCGGATTGCAGCAGCCGGTCAAAGATGCCGCCGCCGCAGTCAAGGAGAAGCGTGTCGTCGCCCGCCTCGACGAGGTATCCCGAAGAGGCGCGCGAGACATGCGCTTCCGGCGAGCCGGTGCCAAGCAGGGTGACTTTCATGCAGTCTTTCTCCTTCTGCGGACGGTGATCACGATGATGGCGGCCGCACCTGCCATGAAGGCGACCGCAATCCAGCTCGAGAACAGGAAGAACGGGTCGCCGCCCGTGGCCGAAAATGCTTGGCGCGCCGTGCTTTCGAGCTGCCGTCCGAGCACGAACGCTATGACGAAAGGCAGGGGCGAGACGCCGAGCTTAATCATGAGATAGCCGAGCGCCCCGAAGAACAGGGCGAAGCCGATCATGGCCATGCTCGTTTGCTGAACGTACAGCGACGCGAATGTCAGCAGCAGCACCACCGGCAGCAGGAACTGCTTCGGAACGCGTATCATGATGCCCATGAAGCGCATGAATGCGCCGCCGACCGTCCAGTTCAGCACGTTGGCGATGACCATCGTGGTGAACAGGCCAAACGCGATGACGAGTTCCGGGTTTACTTCCGACGTGAACCTGAAGACCCCCGGCCCCGGGTTGAAGCCTCCGATGCTGTCTGTCGCGAGGATCAGGAATACGGCGGCGGTGTTGCCGGGGATGCCGAGCGAAAGGACCGGAATCAGGTTTGCTCCGGCAACCGAGGAGTTTGCCGCTTCCGTCGCCGCGATTCCCTGCATTGCACCCTTGCCGAATTCCGGCTCGTCGTCAGCCTTGCGACGACGGTGGAATGCGCGCCCCGACGCGTAGCCGAGCGTCGCGGCAAGAGTTGAGCCAATCCCGGGCAGTGCGCCGATCGCGGTTCCGATGACGGCCGAGCGTCCGATGTAGGGAGCGATCCGCCGGACGTCTTTCCAGCGAAGGCGCCCGTCCCCGGACTGGGTCGTTGCCGTGATGGTTCCTGCCGCGGACTTCTCGCGCCAGAGCTTTTCGAGCTCGGAAAAGATCGAGCCGACGACCAGGACGCCAATGACGGCAGCGGTGATGGGAATTCCGTCTGCAAGTGCCGGGGCGCCCAACGAGAGACGCGGATGGAAGTCCTCGCCCGTGCCGATGTAGACGAAGAAGAGTCCGAGCGCGGCCGCCGCCAGCCCCTTTGCCGGGCTGCGGCCCACAACGACAGCAATGAAGCTGAGCGAAAGGATGATCAGCGCGGTCTTTTCCGGCAGGTCAAGGTAGCGCTCGACAAGGATTGCAAGTGACGGCGCGAAGACAAACAGGCAGATGTCCGAGAACGTGTCCCCGCTGACGGAAGAGAAGTGCGCGATCCTCAGGGCCTTCCGTGCTTGTCCGTTCCGGGTCATCGGATAGCCGTCGAGCGTCGTCATGTAGCTGTCGGGCGTGCCGGGCGTGTTGAACAGTATCGCCGGCACCGCGCCGCCGACGGTCGATCCCTTCATGATTCCGATCATGAATCCCATCACGGGCAGCAGGGCGCTGGCGTTGAATCCGAAGATCGAGATCAGGATGGGCAGCGATATTGCCAGCGCAATGACCTGTCCGAGGCCCGGCGTGGCGCCAACGACGATGCCGGCGAAGAAGCCCGCCGCGACCATCAGCACGGTTACGGATATCGGAATGCCGAAGAGCGCGAAGGCTTCCGGCCCTTGAAACACGGCGAGGACGCCTGCGAGCACGTAGTCGAGCGCCGTCATCAGACGTCGCCGTTCGGTGGCAGAAGCAGGTCGTCGAAAGGCAGGTCATAGAGGGCGATGATGAGCAGCACAGCCACGATTCCGGCAAGTGCGGCACTTCGGCTGAAACGGCCCTCGACCACCGAGGAAGCGGCAGCAACGATGACGAACCCGCCCGAGGCAAATCCGACAAATTTCCAGGGAACGGTATCCCTGAGCAGGCGGTACTCGTCGTCGGCGAAAATCGTGGTAGCCGCCGGCCCGGCCCACCGCATCAGCACCATTCCGGCGAGCACGATCGTGATCATGGCGGAAAGGAACTTGACGTGATCCGGGTCGAGTTTCGGCTCGTCGCGCGATCTCGGCCCGAACAGAAGCAGGAGTCCCGCAACCGCCATGACTGTTGCCGCGAATGCCGGCGCGAGGGCGTCCCCGATGGTGAACTTGCCCCGCTTGATCTCGTAGAGGCCGGTATCCGTGTCGGCGGGCAGCCAGAACAGGAGCAGCCCCGCCGCGAATGCCAGCAGGATCGCTGCGAGGACGGTGTCGGGGTGAAGGCTGCGCATGGGGCTGCGACCGGGGCGGCGCGAATCCGCCCCGGAAGCTCGTTGGTTCAGTTCGCGGCGTCCGCCATGAGCTTGCCCGCGCCCTCGTAGCCAGCAACCAGAAGCGAGTTGAGCTCATCTCCCGCTATGACAACGCTGCCGCCAAACGCCTTCTTGATCATGCCGCCGGCCTTTGTGGTCGGGTCACTCACGATTTCGGCAATTGCAGAGGAAATTGCGCTGGCCGCGTCAACGTCCATGTTCGCGGGTCCGACGAAGACGAATTGGCCATCGGCGTTGTATTCCACGCCGAATGCGTCCAGCGTCGGCGCATCGGGCGTCTGCACCAGAGGCACCGAGAGGGCAGACGCAAGGTTGACCAGGTCACCTGCTGCCACGCCTTTGGCCTGAATGCCGGCCATGAAGCCCACATCCATGTCGCCCGCGTTCACGCCGTCCATGACGGCCTTGCCTCCCTGAACGGAAATGATGTTGAAGTCGACGCCGTTTTCGCGGCCGACGATATACGCGAGATCTGCCAGGCGCGGCGACATCACGCCAAAGCGGATTTCCGCGCCGCCCTTGGCAGCCTCGATCACGTCGGCGAGCGTCTTGTAGCCGCTGTCTGCCTTGGACACGATTCCCATCTGGAAGCCTGCCGTGGTCGTCAGCCCGGTAAAGTCGGTAGGCGACAGGCCGGACCCTTTCGCGGCAGCCATGTTGTAGCCGAGGGTTTCGGTAACGAGAATTGCGATCGCGGTGCCGTCGGCAGGCTGGTCCTTCAGCGCCAGCGCGGCGTTGATGCCGCCCTTGCCGGTCACCTGCTCGGGGATGATCTTCCATCCGTGGCGCGCCTCGAGCTCTTCTGCGATCAGGCGTGCCTGGGTGTCGGCCCCGCCGCCGGCGCGGAACGCGATTATCATCTTGACGGGTCCGGGCGGCGTCCAGTCCGCTGCCAGGGCGCTCGACGCGGCAGCGAGCAGTCCGAGTGCCGCTAGGGCGGCTTTCAACAGTCGTGTCATTGATTCAGGTCCTCCCAAGATTCAGGCTCCGTCCAGTTGCACACAGCTTGGCCGACAGGTCAACGAAAAAGTTGACCCGTCAACCTTTTCGTGAAACCCTGCTGGCATCCGGGAGGGGCAGATGGACAATTCTCAGTCGCCACGGGCTGGTCAGCTGGAAAGGCCGCTGGAGCAGCGCCTGACCTACCGTCTGGCACGGCTTCACGTGAAGCTGAATGCGCAGGCGACAAGGGTCCTCAGGCAGCATGGCGGGCTGACCCTGGTGCAATGGCGAGTGCTCGTGATGCTGAATGCCTTCACGGAGACAACGGTCGGACAGGTTTCCAGCATGACCCGCTTTGACAAGGCCCTCATCAGCAGGACTGTGAAGTCGCTGATCCGGGCGGGATTCGTGAAGGCCCGGTCGGACGACTCGGACCAGCGGCAGCAGCTTCTTTCGATGACCGCGTCGGGCGCCCGCGTCTTCGGCGAGGCCGCGCCGCACATGTATGCCCGCCAGAACGCTCTGCTGGAGTCCTTGGACGCCACGCAACGCGAAGTCATGTTTGACGCCCTAGACCGGCTTGAGGTCGTCGCGGACCGGACCGACGCATTCTGATGACCTCGAATTTCCTGATCATAATGTCCGACGAGCATCAGGCCCGGGCGCTGGGATGTGCGAAGCATCCCTTGGCAAGAACGCCAAACCTCGACAAGCTTGCCAGCCGGGGAGTTCGCTTCACGAACGCCTACACGCCTTCGCCCATCTGCGTGCCCGCACGCGCCAGCTTCGCGACCGGCCGGCATGTGCATCGGTTGCGGTGCTGGGACAATGCGATGCCCTACACGGGGAGCGCCCGGGGCTGGGGGCATGCGCTTCAGGACAGCGGAGTCCAGGTCGAATCGATCGGAAAGCTGCATTATCGAGACGAGTCGGATCCAACCGGCTTCGACAGGCAGCACGTGCCGATGCACGTGAAGGACGGGATTGGACAGGTCTGGGGCTCGGTCCGCCGCGAGTCGGATCGCGTGGCCAGGGAAGGCGACCGCATGCTCGGGCCGCATATCGGGCCCGGAGAGTCCGGCTACACCCGATATGACGATGCCGTCGCCGGGCGTGCGGAGAGCTGGCTGGCCGAACGTGCCGCGTCTGGCGGCGACGGTCCCTGGTGCCTGTTAGTGGGGCTGGTGGCTCCGCACTTTCCCCTGGTCGTCCCGGAACACTTTTTTGACATGTATCCCGCCGAACGCCTGCCGGAGGTCAAGCTGCACCCGTCGACGGGCTATCGGCGGCATCCTTGGGTGGAAAGGCAGAACGAACTCATGAACAACGAGGAGAGGTTTCGGGACCCGGCGGAAAGACTTGCGGCGATGTCGGCCTACTACGGGCTCTGTTCCTGGATGGATCACAATGTCGGGCGCATTCTGGATGCACTGGCGGCGAGCGGCAAGGAGGACAGCACGACGGTCGCCTACACGTCGGATCACGGCGATAACGTCGGGGCACGCGGACTTTGGGGCAAGTCGAACTTCTACGAGGAAAGCGTTGCCGTGCCCCTGATCATGGCAGGGCCGGACGTGCCAAGGGGCACCTGCGACACGCCGGTGAGCCTGCTGGACCTGTCGCAGACGGTTGCGGATCATTTCGGGTGCGAGATCGATGCGGCAGCCGGCGCGGAGTCGCTTGCCGAAATTGCCGCGCGGCCGGCAGAGACGGAGCGCGCGGTCTTCAGCGAATACCATGCCGTAGGCTCGGTCTCGGGTGGCTTCATGCTGCGGCGCGGGCGCTGGAAGCTGAACTACTACGTCGGGTTCGCACCGGAACTCTTCGACCTCGCTGCGGACCCGGAAGAGATGAATGACCTTGCATCCGATCCCGGTCACGCGGGAATCCTTGCGGAACTTGAAACCGCACTGCGAGCCGTGTGCGACCCCGAAGAGGTCAGCGCCCAGGCCTTCGCGGACCAGGATGCGCTGATTGCGCGTCACGGGGGGCTTGAGGCGGCGCTCGGACTCGGCGCGCCGGGCGCCACCCCGCCTCCTGAAGACGGTTAGGCATCAACCCGACCTGACGCGATGATGACAGGCTCGCGCTATCGCCCCAGAGCGTAGAACTCGTCGTTCGGGCGCATGGACGTGAAATTCGCCATCCTGTTGCTCATCGCGAAGAACGCGGAAATCCCGGCGATGTCCCAGATGTCCTCGTCGCTGAAGCCATGCTCCTGCAGCGCTTCGAAATCCGAGTCGCAAATCGCGCGGGAGTCGTTTGACACCTTCAGGGCAAAATCAAGCATCGCCTTCTGGCGGCGCGTGATGTCGGCCTTGCGGTGGTTTATCGCGACCTGGTCCGCGATGGTCGGGCTCTTTGCGCGTATCCGAAGAATGGCGCCATGCGCGACCACGCAGTATGGGCAGCCGTTGTCGCTGGACGTGGCAACGACGATCATTTCGCGCTCGGCCTGGGTCAGGCCGCCTTCTCGCTCCATCAGGGCATCGTGATACGCCATGAATGCCCTGAACTCGTCCGGCCGATGCGCCAGTACAAGAAAGACGTTCGGAACGAACCCGACCTTCTCCTGAACCGCCAGAACAACCTCCCTGATGTCGTCAGGCATGTCCTTGATGTTGGGAACGGGGTATCGGCTGACGGACTTTCCGGTCATGGCCTTGCTCTCCTCCTCGTGGCTCCTGCATCCACCAGGAATTCATGTCTTCCCGCTGCGCGGCTCTGGCTTTTCGACGGGGCCGCCGAGCTTTTCCCAGGACGAGAACCCGTCCTTCAGGTGCGCGGCCTCGAATCCCATGTCCTTGAGCGTGGCAACGGTAAGGGCGGACCGCCATCCGCTCGCACAGAGAAACACGTATTTCTTGCCCTCCTGCCCGAACACCTCCTTGAAGTACGGGCTTTCCGGGTCGATCCAGAATTCGACCATGCCACGGGGCGCATGCACGCTGCCGGGAATGAAGCCCGTCTTCTCGCGCTCGCGAATGTCGCGGATGTCAACGATGACGAAGTTTGGGTCGTCGACCGCTGCGACCAGGTCCGGAGTTTCGACCTCGTCAATCCGGGCGCGTGCCTCGGCCACCATTTGTGCGGACGTCTTTCTGAGGGTCGGCATGGATCAAGCTCCGTCATTCGAGATGCGGTCTTCATGTTAGTGGCACGCGTGCGGTTGTGCGGCAAGAGTGCCGAAGCGCGGGGCAGCTGCCGACATGAGCACTGATGGGCGCATCAGGCCAAGCCAGGCATGTGTGGCTGGAGATTGAATGAAGAATGCGGCATTGCGTGGGCGGCCGGGCACTCTTGCGGGAAGTGCACGGGAATTTCATGCGCGCGAGATGGAAGCCGGAGTGGATGTGGTGGCCTTCGCGCAAAATCCCCTTGCAAAGCAGCGTAGGTCGGCCAAGCATTGAGCATGACCCATCCATGCCTTGCGCAATCAGACATCGACTCCTTTCAGCGCGACGGGGTTGTGCTGATCGAGGGTCTTTTCGTCGAACATGTTGATACCATCCGTGCGGGCATTGAGCGGAACATGGCGGAGCCCGGTCCCTACGCGGCAGAGAATCTTAAGTCAGGTGATAGCGGGCGGTTCTTCGACGACTACTGCAACTGGACACGCATCCCGGAATTCGAGGAGGTACTGCGCAATTCTCCTGCCGCCGAGGTTGCCGCTGACCTCATGCAATCGGATACGGCGCAGTTCTTTCACGAGCATGTGCTGGTCAAGGAACCCGGCACTTCGAAACCCACGCCCTGGCATCAGGACGCGCCATATTATTTCGTCGCAGGCCGACAGACCGTGAGCTTCTGGTCACCGGTCGACCCGGTCATCGATGCAACGCTCCGTTGCGTCGCGGGTTCACATCTCTGGTCAAGGCCGGTGTTGCCGACACGTTGGCTGAACGAGGACAATTTCTATCCTGACGAAGATGCCTACATGCCTGTGCCCGATCCTGACGCAGAGGGCATGGAGATACGAGAATGGCCGGTGCAGCCTGGTGACGCGGTCGCGTTCAGCTTCGACATGCTGCACGGAGCCCGCGGCAATGTCTCGACTGGCCGTCGACGTGCATTCTCTCTCCGCTTTGTTGGCGACGACGCACGCTATATTGAACGACCGGGCCGAACCTCGCCGCCATTTCCTGGGCATGGAATGGTCCCTGGAGAGAGGCTTCGAGAGGACTGGTTCCCGATTATCTTCACGCGGAAAAGCGCGAAAGAGGACCCACTTCGGTTGCCACAAGCTCAGTGTAGCAAGCGACCAAGCCAAGAGACAGCACACTGAGAAAGCGCAAGATCTTGTGTGGAAACCTGGCCGCGTTGGCACTTCCGCACGCAGCAGGGTTGCGTTGCATCCCAAGGCCGGTCAGACGATGTTGTTTTTGCGGAAGGACGTGTCGGCGGAATGATGCTTGACCTGGTGCAGACCGCAACTTTTGACAGTTTGACCAGCAGCGTCTCGCCGATTCACCATGAGCCGAGCTCATTTCACGAACCCGGTCACAGGGCCGGAGGTCGACGGCGGGCATCCTTGACCGGGCTGAAGCCGAGGTTTGCTTTGTCTGGGGGGAATGATCGCTATGCGGTTCGGGCTCGAACCTGGTCAGCCTGCTCAGGACTGCTTGAATCGGCGGACTCTTTGAATTCAAGGCGCTCGTCTGCCAAGAGTAGCTTCCCGCCCGGATAGAACTGCTCACAGTAACGTCGGAACTTCATGATTTCGCCGTCCGAACGGCAGAGAAGAGGACGGGGCCGGAATGTCTTTCTGCGCCAAATGACGACATCCTGCATGACGTCGTGTCTTTGAGCGGAAATCAGGATCTTGTTCAGGATCCATGTGCGCAGCCTCAAGGGAAGGAAGCGCATGCCGGCGATCGACCGCTTCGGACTCCTCAGCAGCCGCACCTGGCTGACCAATGTCACTTCAATGTCCGTGCCGTCGATCGGTGTTGCCAGCACCCACAGCCGAGAATCGATGCCGATTGAATGCTCGCGAATGTCGACGATGGAATACCCGAGCCCATGTATGCTGCTGACGGCAGAAACATCATACTTGAAGATCTCCAGGCCCGCGAATGCCCGGGTTCGCTTGAAGTCGAAGCTGCACTTGAGACAGGAACCTTCAATCACGAGCGGGCCCGCCCTGCCGACGCTGTCGTAGCCGTGAACGTATCGCAAGTGTCCAAGATCGACGGAGTTTTCGGTTGTCTCCTGTGGATGTCCTGCAAACCTGATGCTTCGGATCTCAAGTTCGCTCCAATCGTGCCCGCGCGGCGGCAGTGCCGGGATCTGCCATTGGGGCGATCGATCACCGATGCCATGCCAGGCAAGGATCATTCCCGCGATCTCGGTCGTTTCGAACACCCGCAACCTGGCGGACTTCGGCGGGGGTGCATATGGCGTCGCGACACATCGGCCGGTGGAATCGTACTCGAACCCGTGAAACGGACAGACCAGGCAACCATTGCGCACCCGTCCCCCGGCATCAGGACTCAAGTCGGCACCCAGGTGCGGACAGACAGCCTCGGCCACGCAAACGTCGCCTGCATCGTTGCACCAGACTACAACCTGATTGCCGAGCCAGGTCCTTTGCAGGAGGCCAGCCCTTTCGATCGCCTTGCGCTCTGCGACGAAATACCAACCCTCCGGAAACGGATTGAGCATGACATCCTCATACCTGCATTGCCTGTGTCATGTCCATCAGGATGACAGTCACGCGCCAGACGGCACCACAATTCTGACACCACGAACGAAATGCCGAGGGATCGTCGAGCTTCGCTGCACAAAGGGAGGCCTACTCACTCGCTCGACTCTCGTTCGCCCAATGTCGGTTCGGGTGCCGTCGCTGGCCTGCGATTCCCCCTGAGATCAAGGCAATTCGGGCGAGCGGCGGCGTGCCCGGAATCGAGCTGCGCAAAAATGCCGCCTCGCGTCGCGTGCCCGTGCTGTGAACCACCATATCTGGCAGACCCCGCCCGTAGTTGCCGCCGCGATGTCCACGGCCACCATCACGTGCCTTGCCACTGCCGCCGACCTCGCGCCGGCCGCCAATCCAGAGGCGTGTCGCTTCACGTGGCAAGATGCATGCGGACCGGACAAGGGACGCGTCATCGACGTGCAGGTTCAAATGGTCTTGCCATTCGTCCGGATTCCCCTAGTATCACGTAAAATTTGCAGAAAGCGGGAAATTTTGCAGCAAATTGGCGAAGCAATCGCACTGGCCTTCGAGCTTCTGCTCGCGGCGGACGCGGATCTCCTCGAGATCGTGACACTGTCGCTGTATGTCAGCCTTTCCGCGACGTCGATCGCCTGCGTTTTGGGCCTGCCCCTTGGGGCGATCCTTGCGGTGACCCGGTTTCCGGGCCGTGGTCCGGTCCTTGTGCTGATCAACGCGCTGATGGGCTTGCCGCCTGTCGTGGTCGGCCTGATCGTCTATCTCCACCTTTCGCGCTCGGGACCGCTGGGGTTCCTGGGGCTGCTCTATACACCGACCGCGATGATCATTGCGCAGACGATCCTCATCGCTCCCATCGTGGTGGCCTTGTCGCGTCAGGTCCTCGAAGATCTGCATCTCGAATATGCGGAGCAGTTTCGTTCCCTTGCCCTTTCAGCACGACAGGTCATCCAGGCGCTGCTCTGGGACGGACGCTTTGCGCTCTTTACCGTTGCCCTTGCCGGCTTCGGACGGGCCGTGGCTGAGGTGGGGGCCGTCATGATCGTAGGCGGCAACATAGATCACCTGACGCGGGTCATGACGACAGCGATTACGCTTGAGACGTCCAGAGGCAACCTGCCGCTCGCCCTGGCCCTCGGCATCGTGCTGCTCGCACTTGCCATGGCCGTGACGGCAGCGGTGCACGGGCTCCGCGCAGGAACCGCAGGACAGGCCGATGCCTGAGCGCGCGGACGAAAACGGTACGGTCGGAACGCGCGCGAGCCAAATCGAGGTCCGGGCACTGGCTTACGATGTGGCGGAAGCCAGGCTGATCGACGTGCCCGCGCTCACGCTGGGACCGACCGGCACGACGGTCGTGATGGGCCCCAACGGCGCAGGCAAGAGCCTTCTTCTGCGCTTGATGCATGGGCTGATCCGTCCCTCTGCCGGAGAGATCCTGGTCGGGGGAAAGCCGCTTTCGCCAGCACAGTGCAAGGCGCAGGCCCTGGTGTTTCAGAAGCCCGTGCTCCTTCGGCGCTCGGTGGCAGCGAACATCGACTTCGTCCTTAAGGCTCGCGGCAAGGATCGAAGCCACTGCCACCACCTGCTCGAGCGCGTGGACTTGGCCTCGCTTGCCGACCGTCCGGCCCGCCGCCTGTCCG
Source organism: Silicimonas sp. (assembly GCA_022819605.1). Taxonomy (GTDB): domain Bacteria; phylum Pseudomonadota; class Alphaproteobacteria; order Rhodobacterales; family Rhodobacteraceae; genus JAJEFO01. The sequence continues at coordinate 31,532 of JAJEGW010000059.1, forward strand.
GCGGCGAGCAGCAGCGACTGGCGATCGCGCGGGCGCTCGCGACCGAGCCAGACACGCTGTTTCTCGATGAGCCGACCGCAAGCCTCGATCCGGAATCCGTTCAGGCGATCGAAGGCATTGTCACGGCTGCGGCACGAGAGGGCGTCCGCATCATCTTCGTGACCCACGACATCCAGCAGGCCCGGAGGCTGGCGGACGATGTCGTGTTCCTGAGCAACGGCCGCGTCGTCGAAGAAGCGCCGGCCGACGCCTTTTTCAACGGCCCTGAAACGGATGTGGCGCGCGCCTACCTGTCAGGGCATCTCGACAGGCTCCTGGAGACATGAAATGCGCTTGCTGACGATTCTCTTCCTTGCCGGTCTCGGCGGGGCGGCGGATGCCGAGGACATCATCCTGCAATCCACCACATCGACCGCGAATTCGGATCTATACGACCACCTGCTGCCTAGGTTCGAGGAAGCTTCAGGCATCAGGGTCAACGTTGTCGCCGTGGGCACGGGCCAGGCGATTCGAAATGCGGCCAACTGTGACGGAGACGTGCTGCTCGTGCATGCAAAGCCCGCCGAGGAGAAATTCGTCGCCGACGGCGGAGGCGTGGAACGGTTCGATGTCATGTACAACGACTTCGTCATCGTTGGACCGCAGGATGATCCTGCGGGAATTGCAGGGCTTGACGATGTCGGCACGGCGCTGAAGCGGATCGCTGATGCCGAAGTCATCTTCGCGTCAAGAGGGGACGATTCCGGAACCCACCGCAAGGAGCGCGGACTTTGGGAAATGGCCGGAATTGATCCGACGCCGTCCTCGGGCCACTGGTATCGAGAGACCGGGTCGGGCATGGGCGCCACCCTGAATGCGGGCATCGGCATGGGCGCCTATGTCATGACCGACCGCGCCACTTGGATCACCTTTGGCAACACTCAGGACTACAGGGTCCATGTCGAAGGCGATCCGGCGCTCTTCAATCAATACGGCGTAATGCTCGTAAATCCCGAGAGATGCGCAAACGTGCGGGCGGAGGAAGGGCAGGCCCTCGTTGACTGGCTGGTTTCCGAAATGGGCCAGGATGCGATCGCGTCGCACACGAAACGGGGTCAGCAGCTGTTCTTTCCAAATGCGAGGAAGGCGCAATGACCGGTCAGGCCCATGAGTTCCTTACGGTTCGCGAACTGGCCGACCTGCTGCGCGTCAAGGAGCGCAAGGTGTACGACCTGGCCGCATCGGGCAAGGTGCCGTGCTCGCGGGCAACGGGCAAGCTCCTGTTTCCTGAGGCCGAGATCCGCGCATGGATGGCACGGAGGCGAACCGGACCGCAGGACGGGACGGAGCGGCCGAAAGTCATTCTCGGGAGCCACGACCCTTTGCTGGAATGGGCGGTGCGGCAGTCGCGCTGCGGCCTCGCACTGCTGCTGGACGGCAGCCGGGACGGGGTGACCAGGTTCAATGCTGGCGAGGGCGTTGCCGCGGGCCTGCACATTCACGATGCCGGCACGAACACTTGGAACGAGGCCGTTGTCGAAACGGAGTGCTCCGGGCAGGACGCCGTTCTCCTGTCCTGGGCCGCACGTCGCCGCGGCCTGATTTCGCGGCCCGAAAATGCGGACCGATGCAGTGCCGTAAGCGACCTGGCGGGCAGGAAGGTCGCCGCGCGACAGCGCGAGTCCGGCACGGACATCCTGCTCAGGCATCTTCTGGTTGCTGCAGGAATTCCGGCGGACGCCGTTCGCTTCACCGAACCGGTTCGCAGCGAGCAGGACGCCGTGCTTGCCGTTGCCGAGGGGCTGGCAGAAGCCACATTCGGGCTGGAGTCGGTGGCGAGGCCGTTCAGCCTCGCCTTTGCGCCCCTCGTGCTGGAACGGTTCGACATTCTCGTGGACCGACGCGCCTACTTTGACGAACCGTTCCAGGCGCTGTTGGCATTTTGCGGCAGTCCGGCATTTGCGGAACGGGCGGATGCGCTCGGCGGCTACGACGTTGCGGGGCTGGGCGAAGTGCGCTGGACAGCCTGAATGCCGGCATCTTGCACGCTGGTCCTGCAGGCCTTGGGGCATTTTCGGCGGGCCCCCGGCTTCGAGAGCCCGGCTCCGCGCCCGAGGTCGGGTGCGGCCTTTAGTGGTTGTCTCTTGGCACGCCCTTGGAACGCGCGATGTCCTGGTAGTCCGGCGCACCCTTGAGGACCATGCCTTCCGAGAATTGCGCAGTTTTCTCGCGAAAGATCTCCTGCCAGGGCGACTGGCTGTCCGGTGCGAATGGCCTTTCGGGCAGCGCGGCGCGGCGCCTTTCAAGTTCGGAGTCGTCGACGAGCATGTCGGCGCTGCACGCCCTGAGATCTATTCGGATCCGGTCTCCCGTCCGGACGATTGCCAGCCCTCCGCCTGCGGCCGCTTCCGGTGCAGCGTTAAGGATCGACGGCGAGCCCGACGTTCCGGACTGCCTTCCGTCGCCGAGGCAAGGCAGTGAATGCACACCTTTCTTGAGCAGGTAGGCAGGCGGGCGCATGTTCACGACCTCGGCCCCACCGGGATAGCCGATCGGGCCCGCGCCGCGCATGACGAGAATGCAGTGTTCGTCGATTTCCAGCGCAGGGTCGTCGATGCGCTTGTGATAGTCCTCGATCGAATCGAACACGATCGCGCGACATTCGAAGGCGCCGGGGTCATCCGGGTTAGTGAGATAGCGATCCCGGAACTCCTCTGAGATCACGCTCGTCTTCATGATTGCGCTCTCGAAGAGGTTGCCCTTGAGGTTGATGAAGCCGGCATCCTGCATCATCGGCGCGGCTACGGTCTTGATGACGTCCGGGTTTTCGCTTCTTCGCTTGCCGCAGTTTTCTCCGATGGTCCTGCCGTTTGCGGTCAGCGCGTCCGGATGCGGCAACAGGCCCGCCTCCATCAATTCGCCCACGACTGCCGGAACCCCGCCGGAACGGTGATAGTCCTCACCGAGGAATTCACCGGCAGGCTGGAGGTTTACGATAAGCGGTATCCTGTGGCCAAGCCTCTGCCAGTCGTCGTTGCAGAGCGGCACGCCGAGATGTCGGGCGATGGCTGCCAGATGGATGGGTGCGTTTGTTGAGCCACCGATGGCCGAGTTTACGACGATCGCGTTCTCGAAGGCCTTGCGCGTCATTATGTCGGACGGCCTTCGATCGGAAGCAACCATCTCAACGATCTGGCGGCCGGTTTCGTATGCCATCTGACCACGTTCCCGATATGGCGCCGGAATCGCTGCCGAGTCGGGAAGCTGCATGCCGAGCGCTTCCGCCAGGCTGTTCATGGTCGTGGCGGTTCCCATCGTATTGCAATACCCGGTGGATGGTGCAGACGATGCTACGAGCTCCATGAACCCGGCATCGTCGATTTCCCCGGCCGCATGGAGTTCACGCGCCTTCCAGACGATCGTTCCGGATCCCGTGCGCTGCCCGCGAAACCAGCCGTTCAGCATCGGTCCGACCGACAGGGCGATCGCCGGGACGTTCACCGTGGAGGCGGCCATGAGAAGTGCCGGCGTGGTCTTGTCGCAGCCGATCAGCAGGACAACGGCGTCGATGGGATATCCGTACAGCGACTCGGTCAGCGACAGGTAGGCAAGATTGCGGTCAAGCGATGCCGTCGGGCGCTTTCCGGTTTCCTGGATCGGATGCACCGGGAATTCCATGGCCGTCCCGCCGGCTGCGTTCACGCCGTCGCGCACTCGCTTGGCCAGTTCGAGATGATGGCGGTTGCAGGGCTAAAGGTCGCTGCCGGTCTGGGCAATTCCAATGATGGGCTTGCCGGATTGCAGTTCTTCAGAGGTCAGTCCGTAGTTGAGATATCGTTCGAGATAGAGCGCGGTCATCTCGCGATTGTCTGGATTGCTGAACCATTTCCGGCTTCGAAGCATGGGTTTGGCCACCTCGGAATTTCCCCCGTTTTGCGTCGGGGTAGTCGAACGGGTTGGAGTTTTCTAGCGAAATGCGCATGCGAAGGCATCCTTGGCGCGATGCGTTCCTGGCTGGTCTCGAAGCAAGACGTGCCCCCAATTCGAAAGCTAGATCAGGAATCCAATGCCAAATCCGATGACGGCAATGGCGACCAGTAACAACGCTCGACCAAGCCACGGTCGTCGATCCGGTGCGGCGGGCGCCCGCATCTGCCGAATCAGGATGTCCTCGGCAATCTCCGGCAGCTTAGGCCCGAAGCGGTTCAGCACCCGCACCGTCCGAAGCGCCTCGCGGAGGACTGCCTTGGGCCCGACGTTTTCGGCGATGTAGCGCTCGACGGTTGGCCGTGCGACGTTCCAGATGTTCACGTGCGGGTCAAGAGACCGCGCGACGCCTTCGACCACGACCATGGTTCTTTGCAGCAGCAGGAGCTCTGTCCGGGTCTCCATTCCGAAGCGTTCCGTGACCTCGAAGAGGTGGCTCAGAAGCCTTCCCATGGAAATCCGGCTTGCCTCCATTCCGAAGATCGGCTCTCCGACGGCACGAAGCGCTTGCGCGAATTCGGTGACATCCCGGTCCCTCGGGACATATCCGGCCTCGAAATGAACTTCGGCGACGCGCTGGTAATCCCTGCGAATGAAGCCGATGAGGATCTCGGCGTAGACGCGGCGGGTATAGGCGTCGATCCGGCCCATGATCCCAAAGTCGAGGATCACGAGATCGCCGTTCCCGGCCACCCGCAGGTTTCCCTGATGCATATCGCCGTGAAAGTACCCATCACGCAGGGCATGGCTCAAGAATGTCGTCATCACCTTCTGGGCAAGCAGGATCCGGTCATGTCCCGCCCGGTCAAGAGCGTCTACGTCGCTGAGCGAAATGCCGTCCAGCCAGTCAAGCGTCAGCACCCGTCGAGATGACAAGTCCCACCGCGTCATGGGAATGCGGATTCCTTCGTCCTTGGCCGCGTTTGCAGCGTATTCGGATACGTTCGCCGACTCGAGCCGAAGGTCCAGTTCGGCCATGACCACGCCCTCGAAATGTGCAACGACATCAAGAGGTCTCAGCCGTCTCGATCCCGGCGCCAGCGTCTCGATCACGAGGGCGGCAAAATAGAAAGCGTCAATGTCGCGACGCATGTTCCGCACGATCCTCGGACGCAGGACCTTGACGGCCACCGCTTCGCCCGAACCTGCAAGGCGGGCCTTGTGAACCTGCGCAATGGAGGCCGCCGCCACCGAGTCGGAGAATTCCGAGAAGAGTTCATCGACGGGAGCGCCCAGTTCGGCTTCAACCACGTTCCTGGCTGCGACGGTCGGGAAGGGCGGCAGGTTGTCCTGGAGGAGGCGCAATTGCTCGGCCAGGTCGTGACCGACGACATCAGGCCTCGTCGACAGGGTTTGTCCGAGCTTGATGAATGCCGGCCCCATGGCCGTAAGCGCCCGGGTCACCGTCGGCAGGTTCGCGTCACCCTTGTGCCCAAGCCACTTGAACGGCCAGCCGAGCACTCGCGCGGCAATGCGTACGGAACGCGGCGCATTCATGGCCTCCAGCACCGTCCGCATCGCCCCGGCGCGTTCAAAGGTGGCCCCGGCGCGAACGAGCCGAAAGATGTTGTGCGGCCCGCGCATCTAGATTTTCCATCCCGAATGCAGCGCCGCGATGCCCATGGTCAGGTTGCGATACCTGACCTGCTCAAACCCGGCCTGGCGGATCATCGCGGCAAATGAGTCCTGGTCCGGAAATTGACGGATCGATTCGACTAGGTACCGATAGCTGTCCCTGTCCCCTGTGACCGCCTGGCCCAAGCGGGGGATCACGCTGAAGGAGTAGAGATCGTAGATTCCCCGCAAGGCCGGGACGGTCACTTGGGAGAACTCCAGCACCATCAGCCGCCCGCCAGGTCGAAGCACGCGGAAGCCCTCGGCCAGCGCGTCCCCGATCTTCGTGACGTTTCGAATGCCGAAGGAGATCGTGCACACGTCAAAGTCGGAATCCGGGAAGGGAAGGGACATCGCGTCGCCTGCCACCCATTCAACGCGGTCCGAAAGGCCGGACCTCTCGGCCCGCTTGCGTCCCTCGTCCAGCATGGGCTCCGTCAAGTCCACCACGACCGCGGACGCCCCGTGCGCGCGCTTCAGGAACCGGAGCGCAATGTCTCCGGTGCCGCCGGCCACGTCCAGAAGGCGCTGATGGCTTCGGGGCGCCAGCCAATCCATCATGGCATCCTTCCAGAGTCGATGAATGCCGCCGGACATGAGGTCGTTCATCAAGTCGTACCGTGACGCGACGCTCGAAAAGACGTCCTGGACAAGGCTGGCCTTTTCGTCCTCGCGAACCTCGCGGGCACCGAAATGCGTCGTGTTTTCGTTTCCGTCGATCATCACGCCCTTCGCAACGAGCCGCAAAACCCTGTCCTTGTATGTTCAGAAAACCAAGGGAATCAACCTCGCCCGCCGCTGATTCTGGTCCGCGGACAATGCGGGCAAATTCCCTTTGGAAGGCGGCATCCAATTCGGATATCATGCAGGAATGCCGCCCGCCCGAAAGGCACGGGACGGCGACTGGCAGGGCGGGCCACGTCCCGGAAGCCGTGAATGAGGAAGGGCGCGGTGCCATGGCGGCAGTAGAATCCGGCAATAGAACAAGCGTGTCAGAAACCTGTCCCTCGCACGGGCATGCCTGAGCTTCCGGAGGTTGAGACCGTCCGCCGCGGCCTGCTGCCGGTGATGGAAGGCAAGCGGATCCTGCAGACCGACGTCAACCGGCCTGACCTTCGCTGGCCGTTCCCGGAGCGCATGGCGGAGCGGGTTTCGGGGACGCGGGTCATGTCGCTGCGACGCCGCTCCAAATTCCTGCTTGCGGACCTGTCGAGCGGAGAGACGCTGCTCGTTCATCTCGGCATGTCCGGTCGCATCCTGATTTCGGGTGACGCGCCAGGCGCATTCCAAATCCGGCACTCGATGCACGAGATGCATGATCACGTGGTGTTTCACATGGAAGGCGGCGCCCGCGTGACCTTCAACGACCCGCGCCGCTTTGGCGTCATGGACCTGGTGGCGACGGCATCCGCGGAGCAGCATCGACTGCTGGCCGGGATCGGGCCGGAGCCGCTGGGGAATGCATTCGACGAAGTCTACCTGACCGATGCCCTGAAGGGTCGCCGCACGCCCATAAAGTCCGCGCTCCTGGATCAGCGCGTTGTGGCCGGCCTGGGCAACATCTATGTCTGCGAGGTTTTGCATCGGGCGGGAGTCTCGCCGACCCGACGCGTGTCGCGCCTTGCCGCCAGAAGGATCGCGAGCCTTGTGCCGCATGTCCGGGATGTCCTGTCGGAGGCGATAGCTGCGGGCGGTTCAAGTCTTCGGGACTACCGGCAGGCGGACGGGGAACTGGGATACTTCCAGCACACGTTCCGCGTCTATGGCCGCGAAGGCGATCCCTGCGTGAAACCAGGCTGCGCCGGGCAGATCGTGCGCACCGTGCAGTCTGGACGGTCCAGCTTCCACTGCCCGAAATGCCAGCGTTAGGCCAGAGTTTGGCTTGAACTGCCTCTTTTGATTGTTAAGGCTTCACGTGACCGAATCTGCTGGGACCGATCACATGGCCTTTGAAACGATCGTCGTCGAGACGGAAGACCACGTCACGACCATTCGCCTGAACCGCCCGGACGTGATGAACGCGTTGAGCCTGGAGTTGCTCGGAGAGCTTTCTCGGGCGCTCGACGAAGCGTCTGCTGACGACAAGGTGCGCTGCATCATCCTGACAGGCTCAGAAAAAGCATTCGCTGCCGGCGCCGACATCAAGGAAATGTCGAACAAGACATTCGTGCAGGCACTGACGGAGGATCTTTACACGGCAGAGACCGAGGCCATCCTGAAATGCCGCAAGCCGATCATTGCAGCCGTCGCCGGCTACGCCCTCGGCGGAGGATGTGAACTGGCCATGACATGCGACTTCATCATCGCGGCGGACACGGCCAAGTTCGGTCAGCCCGAGATCAACCTTGGCATCGTCGCAGGCATCGGCGGCACGCAGCGCCTGACGCGTTTCGTGGGCAAGTCCAAGTCCATGGACATGCACCTGACCGGACGTTTCATGGATGCCGAGGAAGCCGAACGTGCGGGTCTCGTGAGTCGCGTCGTGCCGGCAAAGATGTTGATGGAAGAGGCCACATCCGCAGCGCGGCGCATCGCCGAGAAGTCGATGTTGACGAGCATGGTTGTGAAGGAAGCCGTGAATCGCAGCTACGAAACGACCCTCCGCGAGGGCATCCTGTTCGAACGGCGGATGTTCCACGCGCTTTTTGCGTCCCACGACCAGGCTGAGGGCATGGCCGCCTTCGTGGAGAAGCGCGAACCTCGCTTCCGCGACAAATAGGGCCTTTTCAATGGCACGGGATTGCGTTATGCGCCCCGCCAGCATGCGCGTGGAGCCCGCTTAGGCTATGTGTCTGCCGGTCAGGTGACCGGCCCGGGCTTCATCGCGAACAGATCAAGACCCGGAACAGGGACCACGAACATGGCCAACTCACCCCAATCCAAGAAACGCGCGCGGCAGAACGTCCGTCGCCAGGCTGTCAACAAGGCGCGCCGCTCGCGCATTCGCACGCATCTCAGGAAGGTCGAGAACGCGATCACGTCAGGCGACAAGGATGCGGCACAGGAAGAACTTCGAGCGATGCAGCCCGAACTGATGCGCGGCGTGACGAAGGGCATCTACCACAAGAACACGGCCGCTCGGAGATTGTCGCGCCTTGCCTCGCGCGTAAAGGCGATGACCTGATCCGATCACAGGCCTTCCCGACGGCCTGCTGCCGGGCTAGTATCCCGACAGGTGACTAGCGGTTTGCACCCGGGGTCCAGAGGACATCGGCGCGGCCTTCGTCGTTTGCGATGCGAGCCGCGCAGAACAGCCAGTCTGAAAGGCGATTGAGATAGGCCAGCGCCGCCCCGTTTACCTCTTCCGCGCTTGCGAGTTCGGTGGTCAGGCGTTCCGCCCGCCGCGCAACAGTTCGGGCAAGATGCAAGTTTGCGGCGAGCGCGGACCCGGCCGGAAGCACGAATGACTTCAACGGCTCCAGCAGCTGGATCATCGCGTCGATTTCGGCCTCCAGCCGTTTTGTCTGGCCGTCTGACATCCTGAGAACCGGATATCCGGCCTCGCCGTCCTTCTCCATGTCCGGGCGACAGAGGTCCGCTCCGAGATCAAACAGGTCGTTCTGAATGCGCGACAGGGCGTCGTCGACGGCATCGTCCTTGGCATGCAGCCTCGCAACGCCCAGTGCCGCGTTCAGTTCGTCCACGGTCCCGTACGCCGCGACCCGCACCGAATGCTTGGGCACGCGGGCATTGTCGCCAAGCGCAGTGTCGCCGCCGTCACCGGTTTTCGTGTAGATCTTGTTCAAGACGACCATTTCATTCTCCTCAGCCGACGAGGACAAATGCGAGGATAAGCATGACGGCAACGGCCTGCGCGTAGATTCGGTACCGCATGATCCTGTTGGCATGCTTGCGGTTGAAATCCCCTCCGCGGGCAAAACCGCCGATTCCGGTCATGAGGACGAGAAGGACGATCACAACGGCGATCACCACCGGAATGAAGAGCGGGTTGTCGAGCGGCATGACTACTCCCTAGCGTCGTTGGACTGTCCGGGTGCAGCGAAAGGACCCGTTCAGCCACGCAGCAGGAATCGGTCCTGCATGCGCGTCGTCATGAACCTCTTTGCAAGGTAGATGAATTTCGTCGGGAACGTAACGCGGTATCTCGGGCGAGGGTTCGGATGCGTCAAGGCATGCGCGACGCGTCGTGTGACGGCGCTGGCGGGCAGCTCGAATGGGTCAGGTTCCGGTGAATCGGCGTAGAGCCGCGGCTCCAGCCTCTTCCGGTATTCGTCCGCCCTGGCGGAGGATGACACGTCGATCCACCGCTCGTAATGGGGGATCGAGTTCTGGCGGATGCTGCTTGTTATCGGCCCGGGCTCGATCAGGATCACGCGAATGCCGGTGCCTCTCAATTCCCGGCGCAGCGTATCGGCCCAGCCCTCGACCGCGAACTTGGTCGAATTGTAGGAGCCGCGCCAGGGAAGCGCAAAGAAGCCGAGCACAGACGAGTTCATGAGGATTCTGCCGTGCCCTTGTCGCCGGAAGGTGGGCAGCAGGCATTTCGTCAACTCGTGCTGTCCGAAGAAGTTTGCCTCGAAATTGGCCCGCAACGCGTCGGTTGGAAGATCCTCAAGCAGGCCCGGGACCGCGTAGGCGCCATTGTTGAAGACGGCGTCAAGCCTGCCGTCCGTTCGTGCAAGCACCTCGCGGACGGATTCCTTAATCCCCGCCTGGTCCGCGTAGTCCAGCACGAGGCTTTCCAGTCCTTCGTCTTCGAGCCGCGCGCAGTCCGATTTCTTGCGGCATGCGGCAAGGACCCGCCAGCCGCGCGCCGCCATGCCATGCGCAGCATCGTAACCGATGCCCGAGGAGCAACCGGTGATGAGCAGGGATTTTCGGTCGTCAGTCAAGTGGAGCAACTTCCCGGGTGAGTTGACGGTTCCCATGGCAGTCTGCCCCGCTGCTTGTCAATATCACGCGATTGCGGACGCAGTACCGACCTTTCCTGTGGGTGATCCACCCTTCCTGCATCAAGATTCCAGAGCCGAGGGAGCAACCCGTTCTACCTGTCCATGGCGGCGCCCGGCCGAACGACGGAACAGGGGCCGGACTGGATCACGCGAGGCTCACCGCGGCACCGGTTGCGGCGGATGACACTTCGCGCATCTGTACGCTCATGGGCGAGCATCACGATATTGGCGTGCCGCTTATAGTGGATCAAACCTTCGGGCGTGCGGCCACGGACGACAGCGGCGCCCCAAGCGCAACTTGCGCGGCGCGCGAGCATGCTTCACTGTTGGCGACGCGGCATCCAGGCCAGGTTTCGCGGCGACCCGCACACGTCGCAAACAAAACCGGCTCCCGGTCTGCGTGTTCCATGCTGCCGCCGGCCATGCGGCGCAAGGAACGTGCTTTCGACAGTCGTCTGGGTGGATTCCAAGGGTCGGATTGTGTGGAAAAAGTGAAGACGGTGAGCGTTGGCCGCACGGAAGGAATTGGTTGTCGGTTGTGATTGCGCGACGAATCGTGCACGGTAACGCTAAATATGGGGGCAAAGAGGGCGCGCGACGCATCAGCGTGAGTGGTGCTTGGGTTGTCTGATCAGGCAATTGAGAAAGGAGAGTCCATGTTCTTTCAAGATAGTCGAAATTTCATCGTCCGACCTCCACGCCGATTGAATTCCAGGAATTTGCACGCAATTGGCAGGCTTTCTGCCCAAGCGGCTCTTGTTGTGCTTGGCACGTCGCTGCTCGGCGCGCCTGCAAACTCTCAGGGATTCTCGGCAGATGATGTGTCTGCGACCGCGAACTTTACGCTGAACCATGGCCTGACGTTCCGCGCCTCCAGACGTGACGATACCTTGTCTTCTGTCAACTCCGACGACGGCAACCGAAACTACGACCGCGGCCTTGTCAGCAATACGTCAAGCCTGACGGCGGAATTTGAGCTCACTGGAGGGAACCTGGGCCTGTTCGTCCGCATGCACGGCTTCGTTGACTTTGAGACCATGAGCGGCATGCGCGAGCGGACTCCACTTTCGGACGCGGCCAAGGATGTCGCGGGCCGAGACTTCCGGATTCTCGACCTCTATGCTTCCGGCGCTTTCGACCTAGGCGACATTCCGCTGGATGTGCGGGTCGGCAACCAGGTGCTGAATTGGGGCGAAAGCACGTTTGTCCCGAACGGCATCAACGTGATCAATCCGATCGACGTGAGCCGGCTGCGTACGCCGGGCTCGGAGTTGCGTGACGCACTGGTGCCAGTGCCCATGGCGTATGTAGCGATCGAACCAATTCCCGATCTCTCGGTGGAGGGCTTCTACCAGGACGGCTGGAAGAAGACGGAAATCGATCCGGTCGGCACGTATTTCTCGAGCAACGACTACGTGGGCGCAGGCGGTCGAGAAGCCCTTCTTGCACTGCCGGACTTCAGCCAAATTTCGGATTTTGTCCGGAATGCTCCGGGGCTGGAAGGTGCCATAAACGCTGATATTGCAGGCCTGGGACTGCAGTACAGCGCCGACGATCTCTTCCCTGCGATCGCGCGCACCAATGATCGGGAACCCCCGGATGACGGCCAGTACGGCATGGCGCTGCGCTACCTGTCTCTGGCAATGAACGATACCGAGTTCGGCTTCTACTTTGTCAATGCCCACAGCCGCTTGCCGCTAGTCACCGGCCGAGCGCCGACTAGGGGACAACTCTTGCAAAGTGCGGGTGTCGCCGGGGTTGTCAATCAGCAGAGCTTTGACAACTCGAAGCAGCTCTTGGCCACCCTGGCCGCCATTCAAAGCGGACTTCCGCCGAGTGCGGTTGGAACACAGCAAGGGCAAGCAGCTATCGGGCGAATACTCGCATCGCCGGAGTTCAAAGACGCAGTCAACCAATCAATCGAAGCCCTTGCTGCCTTCCATGCCATCGACAGCTACGCCAAGGCGGCGCGCTATTTCGTGGAATACCCGGAAGATCTCAGGACCATTGGCGTGAGTTTCAATACCGTTCTGGGTGCCAGCGGCTGGGCGCTTCAGGGCGAATACTCCTTCCATCCGGACCTGCCTCTGCAACGGGAGGAACAGTCTCTGTTCGCGGAGGCGCTGGCACCGATCGGATGCTTGCTACAGGGGGTCCCGTTCCAGAATCTTGGCCATGTCCCCATGTGTCGGGCCGAGATCATCGGCAATGTTCTAGACGGTCACGTCAGGCGGGACGTGAGCCAGGCGCAGGTCACGGCGACACAGGTGTTTGGGCCCCTGTTTGGCTCCGATTCCACCGGTTTCATCGCCGAGGCGGCGGCCATGATGGTCCACGACATGCCTGACAGAACGGTGACTCCGATCGACACTCCCGGAGCGCGCGGCGACATGGCGGACGCGACGTCCTGGGGCTATCGGGGCGCGATATGGCTCGACTACCACAACGCCATCGGCGCAGCCCGGCTCACCCCCTATCTCCAGTTCCAGCATGACGTCTCGGGTTCGAGCCCGGCCCCGTTCGGCCCGTTCGTCGGAGGGCGCAAGGTCGTGACGCTGGGGGTCGGAGCGAACTACCTGGAACGCATGAGTGCAGATCTGTCTTACACGCTGCACGCCGGTCACCACAACGCATTGGAGGACAGGGACTTTGTGTCGATATCGTTCAACTACTCGTTCTAAGCCGGCAGGGGAGGGAGACATGAAGAAAGCCGTGTTGAAATCAGGTGCCGCGCTGGTGCTGGCCCTTGCGTGGGCGCTGCCGGCGGCGGCGGAACTGCCCGCGAGCCAGATCGCGAGGCTCGGGGCTGACCTGACACCGCTCGGCGGGCAGCGCGCGGGCAACGCTTCGGGCACGATACCTGCCTGGAACGGCGGTATCACCAGGCCGCCGAGGGGCTATTCGCGGGGAGACCACCACCCCGACCCGTTCGCGGGCGACCGGCCGCTCTTTGTCATTGACGGATCGAACGTGGATGCCCACCGCGGGCGCCTATCGGTCGGTCACCAGCGGATGCTCGAACTGTACCCGAGCTTTCGCATGAAGGTCTATCCGACGCGTCGCAGCGCCTCTGCGCCAAAGCGCATCTACGATGCGACAAGGCGGGCGGCCGCCACTGCGCATCTCGAGGACAATGGCAACGGCGTCGGCGGTGCCGTGATCGGCATCCCCTTCCCGATTCCCTCGAACGGACTCGAAGCGATCTGGAACCACCTGCTGCGCTATCGGGGCGAAACGGTGAGCTGCATGATGGGACAGGCGGCCGTCACGGCAGGCGGCGACTACACGATCGTCCAGTTCGAGGTAGAGGCTGAACTGCGCTATTCGCTTCCCGGCATGACGGAAGCGGCGCTCGACAACACGATGATGTACTTCAAGCAGAAGGTCCTCGCGCCTACGCGGCTTGCGGGAGACATTCTACTTGTTCACGAAACCATGAACCAGGTGCGGGAACCCCGGCGGGCATGGACCTACAATCCAGGTCAGCGGCGCGTCCGGCGCGCACCCAACGTCGCCTACGACAATCCCGGCACCACGACTGACGGCCTGCGAACCGCAGATCAGTTCGACATGTTCAACGGGGCGGTCGACCGATATAACTGGAAGCTGGTCGGCAAGCGCGAGCTGTATGTGCCTTACAACTCATACCAGCTGCACAGCGACGATCTCTCCTTTTCGGACATCCTGACTCCGCGGCACGTCAATCCCGATCACCTCCGCTACGAACTGCATCGCGTATGGGTGGTCGAGGCGACGCTCGCCAGCGGCGCCCGCCACGTCTACAAGCGGCGCACGTTCTACATTGACGAGGATTCCTGGCAGATCCTGGTGGCGGACATCTACGACACGCGGGACCGGCTGTGGCGATTCTCGGAAGGGCACGTGATCAACTACTACGAGAACCCGCTGGTCTGGCCCACGCTCGAGGTGCACCATGACCTGCAAGCGAGGCGATACCTAGCCTTGGGTCTCGACAACGAATTCCCGATGTGCGCCATGGATGCCAGGATCAGGTCGAGGGACTTCACCGTGTCGGCGCTGAGGCGGGAAGGCCGTCGATAGAAGCAGCGGAAAGTCGGACGGTGACGTCTTGAAGTCCATTCGGTCCGCCGCGTGCCTTGTCGCCGCAATGCTTGCGCTTTGCGGTTCGGGGGCGGCGGAGAGTTCTGGCGGGACGTCCGTGACCGCCCCGCATGCAGCACGAGCCCTGCTTCTTGATGGCGCACGTGTCGACGATCGGCTGATTGTCGTCGGAAGCCGCGGCCACATTCTTGTGTCCGACGACGAGGCCGAAAGCTGGCGACTGGCCTCGTCGCCCGCTCGGGCGATGCTCACCGCGATCCACATGCATGACGCACGACTCGGTTGGGCGGTCGGGCACGACGCGATCATCCTGCGTACCGTCGATGGCGGCGATACCTGGCAACGCGTTCACCACGCACCTGAAGAGGAGCGTCCGCTCCTCGACGTCCTGTTTCTCAACGCGAAGAACGGGCTGGCCACAGGTGCCTACGGCTATCTGCTCTCGACCGACGACGGAGGCGAGACCTGGGTAACCGGCACGGTCGGCGAAGACGACTATCACATGAACGCGGTCACGTCGGCAGCGGGAGTCCTCTATGCCGGCGCCGAGGCGGGCATTGCCTACCGTTCGGATGACGGCGGTGCGAGCTGGCGGTCGCTAGAGCCGCCCTATTCCGGGTCCTGGTTTGGCGCGATCGCGCTTGATTCAAGCACGGTGATCCTTGCAGGGCTCCGGGGCCGCATGTACAGATCCGACGACGGCGGGTCGAACTGGACGCGCATTCCGACCGACACGAAGGCGTCGCTGACGAGCATCCTGCGCGTGGGGCCGGAGAAGATCATTGTCACCGGGCTGGACGGCGTGCTGCTGGAGAGCCGCGATGGCGGACGGAGCGCTTCGCTTCAGCGCCTGCCTGACCGGGCCGGTGTGTCGGGCGCATTGCCGCTTTCAGACGGAGGGCTCCTGCTGATCGGCGAATTCGGGGTCCGGCGCCTGCCGGCGGACCGGTAGTCCGGCCGTGGCAGGAGTTTCAATCGGACGCTTGCCCGCCAAAGCGGGCGCAAGGCGCGGAATTCAGGCATGGTGACGGGGCGGCTCGAACGAGCATTGTTTGCACGGCGGCGCGTGACGCTCGCCCTCTTTGCGGCGTTGTCGATTGCCATGGCCTGGTCCGCGTTCCAATTGCGCATCGACGCAGGCTTCACCAAGCTGGCACCTCTTCAGCATCCCTACATGAAGACGTTCCTCGATCACCGCGAGGAGTTCGGGGGCGCGGACCGTATCGTGCTTGCGCTCATTGCGCGCGACGGCGAAATGTTCACACCGGAATACCTGGACGCGCTGCGAAGCGCGACGGATGCGGTGTTCTTTCTACCCGGCGTCGACCGCACCCAGGTATTCTCGATCCTGACGCCGAACGTGAGGTTCATAGAGGTTGTCGAGGACGGGATTGCCGGCGGCAACGTCCTGCCAGCCGACTTTCTTCCTGACGACGCCGGCTTCCAGCAATTGCGTGAGAACATCGTCAAGGCGGGTCTGGTCGGGCGCCTGGTCGCCAACGACCTCAGCGGCGCCATCGTTGCCGCGAGGCTGCAGGAATTTCATCCGGACACCGGCGAGCGCTTGGATTACGTGGAAGTCGCGCACGAGCTCGAGCGAATTCGAGAGCAGACGCTGGAAGCTACCGACGGCATGCTCGACGTGCACATCATCGGTTTCGCCAAGGCGATTGGCGACATCGCGGACGGCGCAGGGACCGTGGCGGCGTTCTTCGCGATCGCGTTCCTGGTCGCGGCCCTGCTGGTCTATGCGTACACCCGCTCGGTCAGTGCAACGGTTGCGCTTCTCGGCTGTTCGCTTCTCGCCGTGGTCTGGCAGCTTGGCCTGCTCAGCCTGCTCGGGTTCGGGATCGATCCGCTGTCGATTCTCGTGCCTTTCCTGATATTCGCCATCGGGGTAAGCCACGGCGTCCAGGTCGTCGGCGCGACCCACGAAGCATCGACGCGCGGCGTCGCGGCGCTCGATGCCGCGAAGGCGGGTTTTCGGCGCCTCTTGCGTCCGGGCATCGCGGCGCTCGCCTCGGATGCGGCGGGTTTCGCGACGATCGCGCTCATCGAGGTTCAGGCAATTCAGGAAGTGGCGGTTGCGGCAGGGCTCGGCGTGGCTACCATCGTGCTGACCAATCTCGGACTGCTGCCCGTCCTCCTTTCCTATGCGAGAAAGACTCCGCACCCTCCGAGAGCGCTGCCGCACGCGGTCCGTTCGTTCCTTGCACGTGCTGCCCACCGGAAGCCAGCAGCAGTGATCATCTGCGGATGGGCGGGACTGACTCTGCTCGGAGCCACCTACGCCATTGACGTGCGGATCGGCGACGAGCAGCGGGGCGTGCCCGAACTTCGACCCGATTCAGTCTACAACAGGGATGCAAATGCGATCGGCGAGCGGTTCGACATTGGCGTGGACGTGCTCACCGTAATTGCCGAGACGTCATCCGAGGGCTGCATCGACTTCGAGACAATGCGGACGCTCGACGACTTCGAGTGGACCATGAGCAATGTCCAGGGCGTCGTGTCGGTTGCAGGGCTTGCGGGCGCCGCGCGGCGGCTGAACTCGGCCTGGAACGAGGGCAATCTCAAGTGGCAGACCTTGCCGCGCAACCGCTACAGCCTCGTTCAGTCGGTGTCCCCGATCCCGACTTCCAGCGGCCTCCTCAACGCCGACTGCAGCGTCATGCCCGTACACGTGTATGCCGAGGACCACAGGGCGGAAACGATCCAGCGGATCGTGGACGCGGTGAAGTCCTTCGATGCCGCCAACGCGGACGGCCCGATCGCGTTCAGGCTTGCTGCCAGCAATGTCGGCGTGATGGCCGCGACCAACGAGGAGGTCGATGCGGCGCAATTCCCGATCGTCGGATATGTCTATGCAGCCGTCATCCTGCTGGTTCTGCTCGCTTTCCGTTCCTTCCGTTCCGTTCTCTGCATCGTCCTGCCGCTTGCCGCCGTGTCGGTGCTTGCCTATGCGCTCATGGCCCTGATCGGGATCGGGCTCAAGGTATCCACCCTGCCCGTGGTGGCGCTCGGCGTCGGCGTTGGCGTCGATTACGGAATCTACATCTTCGGGCGAATTCGCGGCCACCTGCGCGAAGGCGCCTCTTTCGCGGAGGCCTACGAGCGCGCATTGCGGACGGCCGGTGCCGGGGTCATGCTGACCGGCCTCACGCTGGCTGCGGGTGTCGCGACTTGGGTTGCTGCACCGCTCCAGTTCCAGGCCGACATGGGCACGGTGCTGATGTTCATGTTTCTCGTGAACATGGCGGGCGCGGTCATGCTGCTGCCCGCGCTCGGTGCCTGGCTTTACGGGCGCCGCGGTGAGCCGGTCGGCGCATTGGGTGTTGCGTAGGGCGTGTCCGGCCTGCCTGGGAACACTTGGAATTCCCAGGGATCTCGGGACACGCATTGAGGCCTTCCGTCCCGGGTTCCAATTGTTCCGGGCCAGCTCCTGGGCTTGCACGATGAATCTCGGAACTGGTTTTGCCCGGCTCTTAATCCCGCCGGATGGCCATCCAGGGAACCTGTCGACAACCGAGAATCGAGCCCGCCGTGATTGCGGACGCGCCCCGCAAACGCGAATGCCGCCTGACTTTTTGTGCGCGTCAATTCCCTGATCGCTTTACCCGTCGGGATTCGGGAGCTAATGCTACATCCATGAGCAGTGCCACTGACGAGCCCAATATCGAGTATCGGAATCTCGCGGAGCCGCTCCGCCGCGCCATCGGCGAGCGATACCTGACCTATGCGCTCTCGACAATCATGCACAGGGCCCTGCCGGACGTGCGGGACGGCTTGAAGCCGGTACATCGACGCATTCTCTACGCGATGCGGGAATTGCGGTTGAACTCGTCCGGCGGGTTTCGCAAGTCGGCCAAGATTTCAGGCGACGTCATGGGAAATTATCACCCCCATGGCGACGGAGCGATCTATGACGCGATGGTCCGGCTCGCCCAGGAATTCAACGTTCGCTATCCGCTGGTCGACGGGCAGGGGAACTTCGGCAATGTCGACGGCGACAACCCGGCCGCATCGCGCTACACCGAGGCACGGATGACCGCAATCGCCGAGGCGCTGCTCGCAGGGCTCGACGAGGACGCGGTCGACTTTCGCCCGAATTACGACGGGACCCTGTCGGAGCCAGTGGTGCTTCCGGCGGCCTTTCCCAATCTTCTGGCGAACGGATCCAGCGGCATTGCCGTGGGCATGGCGACCAACATCCCGCCGCACAACATCGGACAGCTTTGTGACGCCTGCATTCGCCTTGCGAAGGCGAAGAATTCGGATCGCGTGCGCGACGACACGCTGATCGATTGCGTCGAAGGCCCGGACTTTCCGACAGGTGGCGTCATAGTCGAACCACGCGAGGCGATTGCCGAAGCCTACCGGACCGGTCGCGGCGGCTTCCGCACGCGCGCAAGCTGGAGTGTCGAGGATCTGGGCAGGGGGCAGTGGCAGATCGTTGTCACGGAAATTCCTTATCAGGTGCAGAAGGGCCGCCTGATCGAGAGGCTTGCAGAGGCGATCGAGACGCGGAAGATTCCGGTTCTCGCCGATGTGCGGGACGAAAGCGCGGACGACCTTCGGATCGTACTTGAGCCACGATCCCGCAATGTTGAGCCGGACGTTCTGATGAGCATGGCTTTCCGGACCACGGACCTGGAAGTTCGCTTCAGCATGAACATGAACGTGCTGATCGACGGCGTGACGCCGAAAGTCGCTTCGCTCAAGGACGTGCTTCGCGCGTTCCTGGACCATCGCCGCGAGGTGCTGCAGCGCCGCTCGAAATTCCGGCGCGACAAGATCGACCACCGTCTTGAGGTGCTCGAGGGCTTCATGACCGCGTTCCTGAACCTCGACCGCGTCATTGACATCATTCGCTACGACGATGACCCGAAGCCTGCACTGATGCGCGAGGTCTGGTCCAAGGACTATGCGCGCGCGGCATCCGAGAAGGACTACAGGTCTCCGCCGCCGGGAGACGGTGAATTGTCGGAGATCCAGGTTGACGCGATTCTCAACATGCGCCTGCGCTCGCTGCGCCGCCTGGAGGAACTGGAGCTTCGGAAGGAGTTCGACGAACTTACCGAGGAGCGCGCGGACATCGAGGATCTGCTGGAGAGCGAAGACCGGCAATGGAGAGCCATCGCTGACCAGCTGCGTGACATCAAGAAGGAATTCGGCGACGAGCGCCGTACCCGGTTCGGCGAAGCGGTCGAGATCGAGGACGTGCCGCTGGAGGCGATGATCGACCGTGAGCCGGTCACCGTCGTGTGTTCGAAGATGGGCTGGATCCGGGCGATGAGCGGCCATGTCGATCTCTCCCGGGAGTTCAAGTTCAAGGACGGAGACGGCCCCCTCCACGCGTTCCATGCCGAAACGACCGACCGGCTTCTTCTTCTGGGCACGAACGGCCGTTTTTACACGCTGTCCGTCGCGAACCTGCCGGGCGGCCGGGGCATGGGGGAGCCGGTGCGCCTGATGGTCGACCTGCCGAACGAAAGCGAGATCGTGGCCCTTCTTGTGCATCGGCCCGGGCAAAGGCTCCTTGTTGCATCGTCCGCCGGCTTCGGCTTCGTGGTTTCCGAGGACGAGGTCGTGGCGCAGACACGTGCCGGGAAGCAGGTTCTCAACGTCAAGGCCGATGCGACTGCCGCTGCCTGCCGTTCCGTCGAAGGCGATCATGTCGCCGTCGTGGGGATGAATCGAAAGATGCTCCTGTTCCCTGTTGCGGACCTTCCGGAAATGTCGCGCGGCAAGGGCGTGCGCCTTCAGAAGTACAGGGACGGCGGGCTTTCGGACGCCAGAACCTTTGACCTGTCAAAGGGACTCACATGGCTTGACCCGGCTGGCCGGACCCGAACCGTTGCGGAACTGGACAACTGGCAGGGAGCCCGCGCGTCGGCCGGGCGGATGGCGCCCCGCGGCTTCCCGCAAGACAACAAGTTTTCCTGAAGCAGGGCGGATCAATTGCGGAAACAGGAAACCAGGCGTTCAGGACATCGCATGGCGCGCCACGCCCACGATCAGCCCGCCGTGCGGGAGCGGCTGCGGAGGTCCGATAGCCGCGGAAGGGAGAGGTTCAGTCCGGGCGATGCATCGACATGGAGTGCCATGCCTACGATTTTCGGCGTGACCAGGAATCTGGCATCATCGCGCCGAAATCCCGAAGAACGGTCAAGGGGTCTCAGCCCGTCTGCGCGCGTCCCCCGACACAGTACCGAAGCCGCGCATGTTCAATGGGGGGTGTCGGATAGCATGGCCGTGGGCGAATTTCCGGCGGGTCTGAACTTGGGGGCGGACCACACATTTCAATCACGTCGGCCAACCGGCGGCACCGTCGAATGACAGCCGACGCGGCACGTCTCGTCGTTCCGGCCGACGTGGAAGGCGAGATTGTCGTCTGCTCCGAAGGACTGAGTTTCTGGGGCGGCGTTGACCCGGACACTGGCGTGGTGATCGACGCACATCACCATCTTCACGGCCAGTCCGTCGCGGGCAGGATTGTCCTCATGCCGACGAGCCGCGGATCCTGTTCTGGCAGCGGCGTCTTGCTTGCACTCGCCCTGAAGGGACATGCTCCGGCAGCGTTGATCTTTCGGGAGGACGAGGAGATCCTGACTCTTGGCGCGGCGATCGCGTCCCGCATGTTCGACAAGACGGTTGGCGTGGCGCGGGTTTCGGCGGCGGATTACATCGCGTTGAGTTCGGCGAGGACCGCAAGGATGCGCGGCAATCGCGTGACGACGGATGGCATCTCCATTGACCTGCACAAGGTGTCCGGCGGAGATCTGGAACTGACACCGTCCGACAGATCCAAGCTTGACGGCGACCAGGGAAAGGCCGTTGCGCTTGCCATGGAAGTGGTCTGCGCCGTGGCTGCTTCGCAGGGCGCGAAGCGGTTGGTCGACGTGTCGAGGGGTCACATTGACGGCTGCATCCTTGCACACCCTGCCAATCTCGTCTTCGCCGAGAGGATGGCCGGGATGGGCGCCAGGGTTGCCGTTCCGACCACGATGAACGCGATTTCCGTTGATCGCGAGAACTGGACCGAACACGACCTGCCGCCGGGATTCGGGGAGGCGGCCAGCCAACTTGCGGACGCCTATGTCCGGATGGGCGCGCGGCCGACCTTCACGTGCGCGCCGTATCTGGCCGACGATGCACCCCGATTTGGCGAGAACATCGGCTGGTCGGAATCGAACGCCGTCATTTTCGCCAACAGCGTCCTTGGCGCACGGACGGCCAAGCACCCGGACTACCTTGATCTTTTCGTCGCCCTGACCGGGCGGGCACCGGAAACCGGGGTCTATCTGCCAGCGAACCGGCGGCCGCGCATGGTGATCGAGGTCGAACTGCCAAGAGACCACGACGATGCGCTCTGGCCGCTCCTTGGGTGGGTCGCCGGGCGTCTGGCCCCGGATCGCGTTCCGCTCCTGACTGGACTGGAGCCTGCCGCGCCAGGCCGTGACGACCTGCGCGCCTTGTGTGCCGCCTTCGGAACGACTTCTGCGGTACCATTGCTGCATGTCGCCGGGGTGACGCCGGAAGGCGACCTGGCACCGGCCTCGGATGCTGCACGGGCTCGCGTAACGGTGGCCGATCTGGCCGAGGCTTGGGAGCGGTTCAATTCCGGTCCGGCGAATGTCGACCTCGTGGCCCTTGGAAGTCCGCATCTCTCGCTAGAGGAAACAAGGCGGTTCGCTGCCTTGATGTCAGGCGCGGCAAGACACCCCGACACGTCGGTCATAGCGACTCTCGGCCGAGACATCCTATCGAAGGCGCAGTCCGAAGGATTGGTTGCCCGCCTGGAAGCGTCCGGGGTGCGCCTCATCCCGGATCTGTGCTGGTGCTCGATAATCGAGCCTGTCTTTCCGAGGGACGCAAATACCTTGATGACCAATTCGGGCAAGTATGCGCATTACGCGCCCGGTCTGTGCGGCAGGAACGTGCGGTTCGGCAGCCTGTCCGACTGTGTAGCTGCCGCCAAGACCGGTGTCGCAGCAATCGAGCGGCCGGATTGGCTGCAATAGCCTTCGCCTCGCTCCTCGCTTGACATTTCGCGCGGAACGGAGCCCGTGGTTCACTGAGCAGGAGTCCCTCCATCTCGCCGGCGTCCTCGGTGCGGAAGGCCGTCCGCTCAGCGACCTCACGGTCAACCGGTACCTGCGTTTCCTCGGCTGCAGCCTGTGCAACCGAAGGGTGCGACCGGCGAAAGCGGCTCCGGCGGCCGCCTCAGCCAGCCGCTGCGATTCGAGATTCAGTGCCTTGCAGGCGAGTTCGGCCTGGAGATCTCGGCCTGCCACTCTTCGACGGGGTCATGCAAATGGAACCGGACGAGCACCGCATGTTCGACCAAGGCCGCGAAAGGGCGCCGGGCATTCGCGAAGGAACGTCTGGCAGAGGCACATCGGGAAGCGCTGCAGCCTGATTGCGTCCAGGTCGAATTCAGCGTTCTTTTGGGCTGCGTTGTTGCAGAGAAACGGGGGGATCAATGCCAGACAGAACATTTGCGGGCTGTATGCCCGCACTGATGACGCCTTGTGACGAGAACCGGAACCCGGACTTCGGCGCGCTTGTGCGAAAGGGGCGGGATCTGATCGATGCAGGCATGTCTGCCGTCGTCTATTGCGGGTCGATGGGAGACTGGCCGCTTCTGACAGACGGGGAACGGCAGACAGGTGTCGCCAGGCTCGTCGCCGCGGGCATTCCGACGGTTGTTGGCACGGGTGCGGTCAACACGCGCGCCGCAGTGGCGCATGCCGCTCACGCGGCCCGGGTCGGCGCGCTGGGCCTCATGTTGATCCCGCGGGTGCTGTCGCGGGGCTCGTCGGAGGCGGCGCAAGAGGCGCATTTCAGGGCGATCCTGGAGGCCGCGCCCGACTTGCCGGCGGTCATCTACAACAGCCCGTATTACGGTTTCGCCACGCGCGCAGGCCTGTTTTTTCGCTTGCGAGATGCGCACGCCAATCTCGTCGGGTTCAAGGAATTCGGCGGCGCGGCCGATCTGACCTACGCTGCCGAACACATCACGTCCGGGAGCGAGGATCTGACGCTCATGGTCGGCGTCGACACGACCGTCTTTCACGGTTACGTCAATTGCGGAGCAACCGGAGCCATCACCGGCATCGGGAATGCCCTGCCCAAGGAAGTGCTGCATCTTGTCGATCTGTGCGAGGCGGCGGCGAAAGGCGATCCGGACGCCCGGCGCAAGGCGAAGGAACTTGAGGAGGCGCTCTACGTCTTGTCGTCGTTCGACGAAGGTCCCGATCTCGTCCTCTACTACAAGTACCTGATGGTCCTGAACGGGGATCAGGAATACGCCCTGCACTTCAACTCGGCCGACGTCTTGAGCGATGCTCAGTGTGCCTATGCCGAAGAACAGTACAGGCTGTTCCAAGCGTGGTACTCGGATTGGACCAGGTGACCGGGCCGCCCGGCGGCGCCGGGAAAGGCGATGCCGATACGCCGACTGATCACCCGTTTGCGACGGTGATGCCAAGGAGCAGGCCGTTCATGTCTTGGGCAAGATCCCCGCAGCCGTAACCTCCCTTTGTGGCGCGGGCGAGGACGAGGTTCGCACGCGGAACTGCCTGCGAACCGGTTCGGATCCAGGGTCGCATCCAGGATGCACGGGCGTCGCTTCGGCGAGATCCTTCCGGGGCATGCGCCAGTTTGCGGTGTGGACCGGATCGGTCCGCACCTTATGGAATTCGAGGTCGAGGCCGAATTCGTTCCGTCCTGATCCTTGGGAAGACACACGCAAGGTATTGACAGCCCCACCTTTCTCGCTGACGCTATTGCCGCACAAAAGTTCGTTTTGCGCACGAAGCAGGCATCACGCCTGCAGTGAAACAAGGAATGTTGCCTCTTAAGGGGTTAAATCAAAAGGAGATTTCCTAATGCTCAAGAGAATTCTGCTGGCAGGTCTGGCCAGTGCTGCCATTGCGGCCATGTCGCTGACCAGCGTTCAGGCCAAAAGCCTGGACGACATCCTGTCCGATGGCGTTATCCGGATCGGGATCAATCCGAACTTCCCGAACATGAGCACGCGCAACGATGCCGGCGAGTGGGTGGGCTTTGACATCGAGGTCGGCAATGCTCTGGCCAGTGCAATCGGGGTCGAGGTCGAATGGGTGCCTACCGAAACACCTCAGAGGGTACCATTCCTCGTGTCGGACCGGATCGACATCTCGCTTGGTGCGCTGACGCGGAATACGGAGCGCGCGAAACTCATCGACTACACCGTGCCGCTTCACACCGAAGTACTGGCCGTTCTTGCCACCGACAAGATCGAGGGCGACAGCTGGCAGGACTTCAACAAGGAAGGAGTGACGCTCGGCAACATGCGCGGCAACTGGACCGTCGACTGGATCGGCGAGAACATGCCGAACGTGGAGTTGGAACTGGTGGACACGATCGCCGACACGGTGCGGCTTGTGGCTCAGGGCCGGGCGGACGCCATCGTGGAGAACATCGACTTTTTCATGGCGTTTACCGAAAATTATTCGGACGTGAACTGGCGCGTGGTCGAGAACCCGATCTTCGTGGCCTATTGCGCCATCGGCGTGTCCCAGGGCAACGACAACCTGACCGAGGTTCTGAACATCGCGCTTTACAGCCTGCATTCGTCTGGTTTCGTGAACGAGACTTGGGAGAAGTTCTACGGTGCGCCGATGCTGCGCACTGTCGATCCTGACCCTTACTTCTGATCGAGAAAATTAACCGCCCGGTTCCGCGCTGACGCAGCGGGGCCGGGGACCCAGGCGAAGTCCCCATGAACTACAGATTCCAGTATGGTGTTGTCTGGGACAACTTCGGCGCCCTTCTGGAAGGGGCGCTCTTGACGTTTCAGCTGGGCGTCATCGCCTTCGGCGGCGGGGCCCTGATCGGTCTGGTCTGCGCTTCGCTCAAGACCTATGGACCGTGGCTGGTCCGCTTCCTCGTTGATTGCTACGTCATCTTCATAACCAACACGCCTGCACTGATTCAGATCTATTTCCTGTATTTCGGCCTGCCTGAAGTGGGCTTGCGCTGGTCGAACGAGGCCTGTCTGCTCATTGGCCTGACGCTGAATGCGGGGGCTTATCTGACGCTGATCCTGCGGGCCGGGTTCCTTTCGGTCCGGATTACCGAACTGGAGGCTGGGCAGACCATGGGCATGTCGCTGATCCAGCAGGTGCGCTATGTCATCGTGCCCCATATCGCGAAGTCGATTTACCCGGCACTGGCCAACTTTTTCATCGTGGTGCTGGTCATGGGTACCTCGATCGGCGCCCTGATCGGGGTCGACGAACTGACCGGGCAGGCAATCAACCTGTCCACCGTGAACTACCGCTGGCTGGAATACTTCACCGTGGTCGCGGGACTGTATGTCGTGCTCACTTTCATCGCGAGCATCGGGCTTGCCTATTTCGGGCGCTGGACCTTCCGGGTGAAGGCAAAGATCTTCTGATGGAACGGATACTCGAACAAGTGCCGCGGTTCTTCAGCACGGGCAATATGGTCCTGCTGCTGGAATCGGCCGGACTGACGCTTGCCATGACGGCCACCGGCTGCCTGATCGGTTTCTTCCTGGCTTTCGTCCTTGTTTACCTGCGCCAGACGCCCGGGCGCTGGGCGCTGCCCCTGCGCTGGATCTGCATCACGTATGTCGAGGTGTTCCGCCGGATTCCATTCATCGTCGTGATCTATCTGGTGCTTTTCTTCATCCAGGCGGTGACGCCGAATGCGTCCCTCTTCACCATCGCCGTGATCGCGATATGCCTTTATGCCGTCGCCTACACCGCCGACATCATTCGGGGCGGCATTGAATCCGTGCCGCGGACGCAGGTCGAGGCTGCCGAGGCAATGAACCTTTCGCGACTGCAAACGACGCTGACGATCGTGCTGCCGCAGGCCTGGCCCGTTATCGTGCCGCCGGCCATCGCTTTTTCGGTCTCGTTCATCAAGGACACCGCGCTCGTCAGCCAGGTTGGGGTCTTCGAACTGACATTCAGGGGCAAGGAACTGAACAATCAGGGCTATTCCGGGATCCTGGTGTTCGGCACCATTGCCTTTTGCTACTTCCTGATTTCCTTCCCGCTCAGTCTTCTGGGCCAACATCTGGAGAAACGACTTGCCACACCTCGCGGTCAGAGACGTGCGCGCAAAATACGGCGCCATTGAGGTCCTGCACGGGATTTCGCTTTCCATCGAAGCTGGCGAGATCGCAGCGCTCGTCGGTCCTTCGGGTTCTGGGAAATCCACGGTTTTGCGCGCCCTGATGGGGCTGACCCCAATCACCGGCGGGGATGTCATGATCGCGGGTGAAAGGATGGACTACTCCAGCGCGCGCGCCGTGCGCGCCGCGCGGGATCGTATGGCGATCGTGTTTCAGCAGTACAATCTGTTCCAGAACATGACCGTAATTCGGAACGTCACGCTGGCGCCGACCAAAATCAAGGGCTGGTCCAAGGCTGAGGTCGGGGCCGAGGCGATGCGCCTCCTTGCTCTCGTCGGGCTGTCGGACAAGGCAGACGCGTACCCGGACCAGCTTTCCGGCGGCCAGCAGCAGCGCGTGGCGCTCGCGCGCGCATTGGCGCTCAAGCCCCAGATCCTGCTTCTGGACGAGGTGACGTCGGCGCTTGATCCCGAGCTCGTAAACGAAGTGCTGGATGCAGTGCGAAAGCTGGCTGCGGAAGGCATGACCATGGTGATCGTCAGCCATGAGATGGGTTTTGTCCGCGAAGTCGCGAACAAGGTCGTCTTCATGGATGGCGGCGAAGTGATCGAAAGCGGTTCGCCGGAAGACCTGTTCAATGCGCCTAAGACGAACAGGGCGCGGAATTTCTTCAGCAAGATC
Organism: Silicimonas sp.; assembly: GCA_022819605.1. GTDB lineage: Bacteria > Pseudomonadota > Alphaproteobacteria > Rhodobacterales > Rhodobacteraceae > JAJEFO01. The sequence continues at coordinate 58,943 of JAJEGW010000059.1, forward strand.
ATCCGACACTGAGCGGTTGCGGCAGGATGGGAACCGCAGGGAATTCGGCGAAGCGGTCTGGCGACGCCGACACGTGTCGCAGGATGTTCCGGCGCAAGGTGAGCGGATTGACGAATTGCCGGAGGGTGTGTGCGGCCCTGGCGCCGGTTCCGATAGATTCGGGGCGCGATGCGTCCCGTGCATAGAGACCGCGCCATCCACATCGTGGGTTGCCATGCCGAAGGCGAGGTCGGCGACGTGATCATGAGCGGCGTGGCCCTGCCGCCCGGTGATACGCTCTGGGAGCAGTCGCGATGGATTCACGAGGACGGTGGCCTGCGGGATTTCGTGCTGAACGAGCCGCGTGGCGGCGTCTTTCGCCATGTGAACCTGCTGGTTCCGCCGACGGACCCTTCTGCCGCCGCTGGCTTCATCATCATGGAGCCGTCCCACACGCCGCCGATGTCGGGCTCGAACGCGATCTGCGTGGCAACGGTTCTGCTGGATGAAGGGATCGTGCCGATGACAGAACCCGAGACCCGCTTCCGGATGGAAGCGCCCGGGGGTCTCGTCGACATCGTCGCAACCTGCCGTGCTGGGAAGGCGCAGTCGATCCGGGTGACCAATGTCGCGAGTTTCGTCGGAAAGCGCGACGCGTTCGTGGAGGTCGCAGGACTCGGGTCCCTCAGGGTGGACACTGCCTATGGCGGCGACAGCTTCGTGATCGTGGAAGCGGCGGATGTGGGCCTGCGGCTGCGGCCTGACGTCGCGCAGGATCTCGTGGAAGCGGGCATGCGGATCACGCGCGCGGCGACCGAGCAGCTTGGTTTCCACCATCCATGTCTTCCCAGCTGGACCCACATCTCTTTCTGCCAGTTCACGGATCCTGTGCGGCACGTCGACGGGCTACTGACCGGACGGAACACTGTGGTCATCGATCCCGGCAAATTGGACCGCAGCCCGACGGGAACGGGATGTTCCGCCCGCATGGCGCTTCTTCGGGCAGAGGGACTGTTGAAGCCAGGGGACCGGTTCGTGGGCGAATCAATCCTGGGCACCCGGTTCAATTGCCGGGTCGAGGCGGACTGCACCGTTGGCGAGATTCCCGGAATCCTGCCATCTGTGTCTGGTCGGGCGTGGGTGACCGAGACGCGCCAATTGATGCTTGATCCCCAGGACCCATTCCCAAGGGGTTACAGGGTTGGAGACACCTGGCCGCTTCCCGGGCGCGGCACGACGGAGGACGAAAAATGACGGACGCTGACCGGCGCGAGATCGAGGATGTTCTCGTGGACTATTGCCGGATGCTCGACCGGATGGACCTTGAGGGCCTGTCCCGTCTCTTCACGGCGGATTGCGAGGTGATCTTCGGCCCCGACCCGCGGCTGTGCGCCTCAGGGCGCGACGATCTCCGCCGGTCGATGGAGAGAATGTGGCGCTGGCAGCGCACGGCGCATCATTTGTCAAATGTCAGGGTCTGGCCCGAAGGTGCGGACACGGCACGTGTCGAAAGCTGCGTCCACGCCTGGCATGAGGCACCGAACGGCACGACGGCGGAGGTCTTCGGCATCTACTGCGACCGCCTGGTCCGCGCTCACGGCAACTGGCGCATCGCGCGCCGCGAAATGGCGATGAACGGTTCGCAAGGCGCTTTCCGCGTCCAGATACCTCAGGCCGAAAGGGCTGCGCCGCCACAGGGCTGGTTGCCGCCAGAGGGGTTGGATGGCTAAGGCATGCTGACAATCGGGCTTCTTCGAGCAAGCCCTCCACCTGATGCAACGCTGCCACGAGGCTCTCGTCGACCTTGGCTCAGCACGTCGCCACCACCCGGAACTCTCCTGTTCTTGCAATCTGGTCGAACTGATGTCGCCACTTGTGCATCTTGTGGTCAAGATGCCGGACATCTGCTCGCCTCTCTCTTGGGGCGGGTTGGGGGTTACGTGAATCGATCGTGTCGGCGACCGTTCCGACAATCGCGATCCGGAAGGCGATGAGGAGATTGTAACCAGGCGCCGCCAAAGCTCTCGGGCAGGTGCCGGATCGTGGCAATCGCGCATGCCTGTTGCCGGACTTCAAGCTGCCTCCAGGCCATGACTGCACAGGGGTGCGCCACATGATGGAATGAAGGACGGGATCAGCCCTTCTTGATGTCGGTCATGTCGACGTCGATGCCCGGCGATCGGCCGATGAGCTGTGACAGCCGCTCGCGGAAATAGGCTGCGTGGCTTGTCATCACGTCGATCAGGGTTTCGCGATCCCGATCTTCGATGGCCTTGATGATCTTGAGATGCTCGGAAATGGCCCGTTCGAACAGAGACACCTGCGCTTCGCCGAATTCTTCGGAATGGCCGTACTCGTCTCGAAAAATGAAATAGGACACCCGACGTGCCAGGTTGGTAAGTTGCCAGGAATAACGCGTCAGGAACGAGTTCTGCGTTGCCATGGCAAGCCTGTTGTGGAATTCCGCATTCGAGCTGGTGACGCCAAGAAAGTCCAATTCACCGGCGCGTGCCTCATAGGCTTCCTCGATTCGCCGCAATTCGTCGATCAAGTCCGTGTCCCGGAATACCAATACCGACGCCACGGTACGCTCGGACAGGATATAGGCCTCGAACAATTCGCGCGTGTTGATGATGTTCAAGGGCGTGACCCGAAGACCGCGATTGCCGCGGGATTCGATCAGGCCTTCCGAGATCAGCCGGTTCAAGGCCTCGCGCAGGGGCGTTCGACCGATTTCCAGTTCGGACAACAGCCTTTTCTCGTCGATGTTGTATCCCGGTTCGAGCGTGAGATCGACGATTCGATCCCGCAACAGGCTTGTCGCCCCATCCGTTCTCGAGATGGTCTCTGCGGGGCGGAAGGCATTGTCTTGCTTAATGATGATCGTTGCCTCGGTTGCAGTCAGTCCGCTTTCTTGCGTGCTTTCCCGTAATGGTCATCGATAAATCCTGCCGAGAACTTTCCGCTTTCCAGATCTTCTTCCAAGGCGTCCCGCGATCTCCTTTGCGGGTCGCCATATCCGCCGGCACCTGCCGTGATGACACTTATAACGCCGCTTGGACCGACTCGCAAAGTCGAGGGCTTGTTGGCAAGCCTGCTTTCCGTGCCGTCATCATGGAGCACCGCGAAACGTCCCGTCCCTCCCGGGCCGCCGCCGAAAATGCCCCATGGCGGGTTGACGAAACGCTCGCCTTGGCCCGAGAACGTCGTCTCGTGGCCAAGCGGACGGTAGTCGCGACGAAGCGCGAGGCCACCGCGGTACTCGCCTGCACCGCCCGAATCCTCGACCAGTTCGTAACGCTCGATCATCAGTGGATACTCGGTTTCAAGTGCCTCGATCGGCAGGTTCGAGGTGTTAGTCATATGGATCTGGACCCCGTCCGTTCCGTCCTTGTAGGCGCGTGCGCCCGCGCCACCTCCCAACGTTTCAAGATAGACATAGTACCGACCTTTTTCGTCTCGCCCGAAGAAGGCTGCCGAGGTGTTTGCGCCGTTCGATGCGCCGATGATGCGTTCGGGATAGGCAGGCGCCAGTGCGCCAAATATCACGTCGACGATCCGCTGTGCCGTTTGCGCTCGCGCTGCGGACGCTGCCGGGAAGGCTGCATTCACGATCGTGCCTTCCTCGGCCTTGATTGTCACCGGGTCGAGCATCCCGTGGTTCTGAGGACAATCGGGATCCAGAAGCACCTTCATGCAGTACAGGCATGCCGCCTGAAGACCGGCCATGGTGACGTTGTTGTTGCCTTCAACCTGTTTTTCAGTGCCGTGGAAATCGAACTCGATTTCATCGCCCGACACGGTGATCGCAACCTTGATGCGAATGTTCTCGCGCGAAAGCCCATCATCGTCGATCAGGTCTTCGAATTCGTAGACGCCGTCAGGCAGGTCGCGGATCGCTGCACGGGTCCGGCGGGCAACGGCGGCGATAATGGCGTCGCAGCCCTCAATCACCCGATCCGGCCCCCAACGCTTGATAAGCGGCATTGCGCGGCGGACTCCCAGTTGGTTCGACGCGATCTGCGCGTTGTAGTCGCCCAGTCTTTCCTCGGGCACGCGGACGTTCAGAAGCACGAGGTCCATCACGTCCTGAACGACCTTGCCGTCTTCCATCAGCCGGATCGGTGGAATACGCAGACCTTCCTGGTAAATCTCGGTCATTCCTCCCGCCATCGAGCCCGGTGACATTCCCCCGATGTCGGCATGGTGGGCGATGTTGCAGGCAAACATGATCAGCCGATCTTCGTGAAAGATCGGCGTTGCGATGGCCACGTCCGGCAGATGCGATCCGCGCCCGACATAGGGGTCGTTCGACATGTACATGTCGCCGGGCTTCATGCCGTCCTTACCGAATTTTTCCAGCACGACCTCGACCAGTCCCAGCATCGACGCAAGGTGCAGCGGCATGCTTTCTCCCTGAACGACGACCCGCCCGTCGGGATCGAAAAGCGCAGTGGAATGATCCTTTCGCTCCTTGATGTTGGTCGAATAGGACGCCTTCATCAGCGCGATGTACATCTCGTCTGCAACGCTCGCCATGGCGTTCCGAAGGATCTCGGCTTCAATTGGAGAAATCGCCATGGATCAGTGTCCCTTCACGTCGATGACAAGGTTGCCCCACGGGTCTGTCGTGGCCCGGTCACCGGGAAAGATCAGAACCGTCGTGTCCATCTGTTCGACGATGGCGGGGCCTTCGATGACTTGTCCCTTGGACAGATCACTGCGGCTGAACAGCGGCGTTTCGATCCGTTCAGTGCCTTCGAACAGTGTCATGCGGTGTCCGTCGGGTGTTGCGGGGGCGGTCTCCGGCGCCATCGGAAGTTCAGGCTCTTCCAATTTGCCAATGGCTTTGACGGCCACGTTCACGATCTGAACCGCTTCGCTTTCCGAGGCAAATCCATAGGTGAACTCGTGCGCAATGAGGAACGCTCTCGTGAGGTCGGCGATCAGGGCATCGTCGTCCTTGGCCAGATCCAATTCGAGAGAGAGTTCGTAATTCTGACCGAAATTGCGTGCGCCTACAGTCCATACCCTGCGCTGCAGGTGGCTGGGCACGTCTTCTGACGCGAACCACTCGGTTGAACGTGCGTCCAATTCCGCGGCGGCATAGCGGAGTTTGGCGATACCTGTCTTGTTGAGCCCTGAAAGCGTGGTCACGACGAAATCGGTGGACAGAGAGGCGTTGAGCGCCCCTTCGGCACAAAGGATGCCCGGATCCGGGGGGACGACGACTTGCGGGATGCCAAGATCTCGCGCGACCTCGGTTGCAAAAAGCGCGCCTGCACCGCCATAGACGAACAGAGAGAAATCGCCGGGGTGATGCCCGCGTTCGACCGAGATTGATCGAATGGCCTTCACCATGGTCGCTGCGGCTACGCGCAGGATACCAAGCGCGGCCTCGTCAGCGGCGACGCCGAGCCTTTCCGCCAGCGCGGTAATGCCCAGAACGGCAAGTTCCGACTTGACGGGCATGCGTCCGGCAAGCAGGGACTCGCTGTTGAGACGGCCCAGCATGACATTCGCATCCGTCACGGTAACTTCGGTGCCGCCCAGGTCATAGCAAAGCGGCCCCGGTACGGCGCCGGCGCTTTGCGGCCCGACTTTCAGGAGGTCGTCGCGGTCAATCCAGGCGATGGAGCCGCCGCCGGCACCGACCGCGTTCACGTCCAGCGCCGGGATGCGGACCGGAAATCCTGCAAGTTCGCGTTCGTTCACCTCGATCGCATTTCCGTCCTTCAAAAGGGCGACATCGGCCGAAGTGCCTCCGACATCGAGCGTGATGATATTTGCGAACCCGGCCGCCAGGGCGCGTCGCTGGGCGCCCTGCACGCCTGCTGCAGGACCGGACAGTGATGCACGCACCGGAAATTCCCTGGCCATCCGGATCGACATCAGCCCGCCGGCGCTTTGACTTATCTTGACTTCGGAACCGATGCCAAGGTCAGCGACCGACTGCGTCAGGCGGTCGAGGTAGGATCCGATGATCGTGATCAGGGCGGCATTCAGGACCGTCGTGGAAAACCGTTCGTACTCGCGGAATTCCGGATAGACATCCGACGAACAAAGCACCGAGACGTTCCCTGGAAGCGCCTCTCGCAGCAACGCTGCCGCACGCCGTTCGTCTTCGGGGAAGGCGTAGGAATGGAGGAAGCAAACGACCACGCAGTCCACGCATTCGTCGCCAAGCCGTGCTGCGACCGCAAGGACCGCGTTTTCGTCGAGCGGCACGTGAGCGCTTCCGTCGGCAAGCGTGCGCTGCGGCACGTCGATCCTGAGCCGGCGCTCGACCAGCGGGGCCGGGTGGTCGGAATGCATGTCGTAAACCGAGGGTCGTGTCTGCCGCCCAATTTCCAGAAGGTCACGGAAGCCCGCCGACGTGATCAGCGCCACCTTGCCGTGCTTGCGCTGGATCAGGGCGTTTGTGCCAACCGTCGTGCCATGGGCCAGCCGCCTGACCCCGTCGCCCGACAAGTCGTGCTGTCCCAGGATGGCGGACAGCCCGTCGACAATCGCGCGTTCCGGCGCGTCGGGAGTGGACGGCAGTTTGTGCAGCAAGAGATTTTGACCGTCATCGCGATTGATCGCGATGTCGGTGAAAGTTCCGCCCACGTCTACGCCGATGTACATTCGGTGATCCCCTTTCCCCGATACGACACGCAGACTGCGGAGGATTGCTTGAGAAAGGCCTGAACCTGGTCCGCGACAAGTCGCGCGTCTTCGTCCACTCCGTAGAGGATCCCCGACTTGCGCTTGGTCATCCAATTCAGTCCGCAAAAGAACAGCCCATCAAGCGGACTCGCAGCACCTTCGGTTTTCGGATAGCCTAGGTCGTCTACCGGCACGCCGTCGATCCAGGAGAAGTCGTAGGCAAATCCGGTGGCCCAGATCACCGTGCCGATGCCGGCCTGATCCAGGTCAAGCGTCAGCGGCGACACCGGACGCAATTGGTCCGGGGCAATATGCCCCAGATCTTCGTTGCCTTTCGGGGCGTCGATGCCGTGGTCCTCGATGAAGCCGTCGGTCCGCGCGACAAGATCGTCGCAGAACCTGTCGGCCCACTCCAGGCTTTCATGCAGATCGTCCTTGAATTTCAGCGTTCGTCCCCTGACGTCAATGAACCGGCCCAACAGATGCACGCCACGCTCGGCAAAGCGGTAAAGGCTGACCAGACCGCCGCCGTCGCGGCCCGTCAGATGCGGATCGCCGACAAAGCGCTGGCTGGGATCGTCCAGCATGTCGGGCGTGCGGTCGAGAAGTCCCATCACCTTTTGCCAGTGCAGCACGTCCTTGCCGCGATAGATGCGCGGCAAGCGGCCGGTGCGGGAGACGCAAAGAAACGTCTCGCGACCGGCGCGCAGGAAATCTTCGGTGATCTGACAGCCTGTTTGGCCTGAGCCGACGATCATGACCGCACCATTGGCGGCCTGATCCGGGTTCTTGTAGTCTTCGGCATGAAGCTGGCGGATGTCTCCCGGAAGCGACTTGGAAACGGCAGGCAGCTTCGGGTATTGGTAGGTTGCGGTGGCAACGATGACTGCGCGCACGCGGATGCCACCCTGGTCCGTCGCGACGTGAAATCCCTCGCCGTCCCTTTCGATCCTCCGGACCTCCACCCCGCTGGTCACGGGCGCGTTAAACGAGGCTGCCCAGTCCTTCAGATAGGCGACGAATTCGTCGCGATGCATGAAGCCATCCGGGTCGTCTCCTTCATAGGGGCGGCCAGGCAGGTTCACTGTCCAGTTCGGTGTCACCAGACAAAAGCTGTCCCATCTGTGGCGTTCCCAGGCGTGCCCCACGCCGCCGCGGTCCACGACGCGGTGAGGCACCCCTGCCTGCGTCAGATGGAAGCTTGCAGAAAGACCGCCCTGTCCCGCGCCTACAATCAGGACGTCTTCTTCCCACTGGCTCACGCCGTCTCGCTCCACTGATCGGTGTCGCCGCGACCGAATTTCACCACGTCAACCGGTGGCGGATAGTGCCCGGTTTCGCTGATCATCTGGTGCACCTGGCCGCGGTGATGGATCTGATGCTGGAAGAGATTGGTCAGGCACAGTTTCTTGGGCAGCGAGAAAATCTCTTCTTGATCCATGCCGACCGCCGTGAAGGTCAGATTTGCGTCGAGTTCGTCCTGGGTCATTCGCGCGCAGAAATCGGAGTACCAGACGTCGTTGGCGCGATGTGCCGCCACAAGCGCGTCAAAGTCGTCATGGAGGACTTCGTCCAGGGTCGTGTAGGTGGTGGGCTTCTTTTCCAACCGCTCGCGATAGATCAGGTCGGCAAGCAATACGTGATTCATCGTGTTGTGAATCGATCGGAAAAAGGCTTTGCGGTCTTGCTTGCGTTCCTGGTCCGAAAGCTTGTGAAGCGCGTTGTAGATACGGACATTTGCCCAAGCGTTGTAACGCGCAGCCGTTTCGACATCCAAAAGCTCTGCCATGTTCCTGTCCCCTGGTGAGTGGGCGCATCGCCGTCCTGCAAGGCGAGCAGCGCCAGTTGCAGTCCGCTATGCTCCGCCACCCTGAGCGCGCACGTCGTATTCCACCGGGTCAGGATTTCCGCCCGGCAAGTACATGTGCTCAAACATGTCGATGATGTACTGCAGGTCCGGGCTTTCAACGAAGGCAGCGTAACCCTCGCGATCCGCCCAAACCGTGAACGCGATACGCTGAGGGTCCTCTGGCGTGGCCAGAAGCATCGCGCGAACGAAGCCTGCGTGCGACTGCATGATCGGCACCGCGCCCGATTCGAACAGCTCCGCGTCCTCGCCCCAATACTCGGGCTTGCACTTCCAATACGACATTCTGACATACACTGCGGTGGTCTCCTTCCAGTGAATCGATCCCAGATATATTGAAGATATATTTTGGTTGCAATGCACATTCCCCTGACTTACCGTGCCTCAGGGCGCTCTCTTTTGGGGGACAAATCCGGCCATGGCGGACAAGGTTTACGGCGAGTTCACGCAAGAAGAACTCGATTACGAATACGACATGCGCGTGCGCTGCCCGCATTTCGCGGAGACCTTCGAGTCGATGACGCCTCACAACGAGCGTGTGGTCTCAAAATTCGAATGCCAGCTCGATGTCCCCTTCGGCAAAAGCGATCTTGAAAGGCTTGACGTCTGGCCAGGGCGCGGCGGGTCGCCCATCCTCCTGTTCATCCACGGAGGTTACTGGAGGGCCTTCGACAAGGACATGTTCCGATTTGTCGCCGAACGGTTTGTCGAGGCTGGAGCAGCGGTCGTTCTGAACAACTATGATCTTTGCCCGAATGTCACGATGGACGCGATTGCCGAGCAGAACCGCCAGGCATTGAAGTGGATCTATGACAACGCCGCCAGGATCCGGGGCGACGCCGGACGCATCCACGTCACTGGCCATTCGGCGGGCGGCCATCTGACCGGCATTCTCCTGGCGACCAGTTGGGAGGAGTACGGGCTGCCCTTCGATGTGGTGAACGGTGCTGTGCCGCTTAGCGGCCTGTTCGATCTGGAACCTTTGCGGCTTTCCTATCTCAATGCCGATCTGAAGATGGACGGCGAGACGTCGCGCCGGAACAGCCCGATCCACCGCTTGCCGAAATGGATGCCCCCGACGGTGATTGCTGTCGGCGGTGGCGAAACCAGCGAATTCCGCCGTCAGTCGCGGATTTACACGGACACATGTCGGGATGCCGGGTTCGAGGCAAGCTACCTTGAAGTCGGCAACCACGACCATGTGAACGTGGTGGGGGAATACCGCAATCGTTTGAGCCCGCTCACGGCAGCGCTGTTTTCCCAAATGGGACTCTGACCAAAGCCGGTCAGGCAAAATCAACATCAAGGAGTAGGAAACCGAACATGAAAATGCCGAAAAAGATGCTCTATGCGACTTTCGCATCCATAAGCCTGGCGCTTGGTGCGCCAGCGCAAGCTCAGGAAGTGGCATGGGACATGCCGAACGAATACGGCGAATCGTCCATTTCTGGTGAAGCGGACAAGATCTTCGCCGCACGTCTTGCGAAAAACAGCGACGGCCGCATTCAGATCACCAATCACTTCGGCGGGTCGCTTGGCTACAAGTCCAAGGACCACTGGGCCGCGGTTGAGGACCAGGCCGTCCAGATCGCCTCGACCTACACCGGGGTGTTTACCGGATTTGATCCGGTGTTCCTGATGAACAACCTGCCGTTCATGGCTACGAACCCGCAGCAATCCAAGGCATTGATCGATGCAGCGCGCCCGTACTATGCCGAGGCATTTGCAAAGGGGAACCAGCTTCTTCTCTTGGCCGAACCTTGGACGCCTGTCGGCCTTTGGACGAAGCGCCCGGTCGCGTCGGCCGCGGACATGAAGGGCATGAAGGTCCGCACCTATGACAAGAACGGCACCGTGACGCTCAAGGAGCTTGGTGCCGCGGCGATCCAGATGAGCTGGGCTGACGTGGTGCCGGCGCTGTCAACCAATGCCATCGAGGCAGTGCTTACGTCGGAAGAGGGCGGTCTTTCGGCGAAGTTCGAAGAATACCTGGACCACTACCACTACCTCAACTTCACGATGGGCTCGAACATGGTGCACATGAACAAGGACGTGTTCGACGGACTTCCCGAAGACCTTCAGCAAGTCGTGCTGGATACGGCGAAGGAAGTCGAAGACGAACTTTGGGCAGCTTCCCAGGCCCGGATCGACTTGAACGTGCAGCGCCTGAAAGACGCCAATGTCAAGGCAATCCGCGACGTGCCCGACAGCTTCGTCGACGAACTCAAGACAGCGGCCCAAGTCGCCATTGATGAATGGCGCGCGCAGATCGGTGAGGAGCTCGCGGACGAAATTCTTGCGGCATACCAAAAGCAGCTGGAAATGGTTGCCAACTAGAAGTGACCAGAGCAAAGAATTGAAGGTCGCCGTTCCGACGGGACGGCGACCCTCTCTTACTGGGCACACAGGGGCGCAATGACCTGGATTCACCGCCTGTCCACTTTCATCAACCGGTTGGGGATGCTGGTCGCCGTGCTGATCTTGCTGGCGATGACCGGGCTAATCCTGACAGAAGTGGTGATGAGGACCTTTTTCGCCGCATCGACGCACATGGCGGACGAACTCGTGGGCTACGGCATTGGTGCGATGAGCTTTCTGGCTCTTGGTCAATCGCTGGAAAAGGGAACGCTGATCCGCATGAACCTGCTCCTGGCCTCGCTCAGCAGCAAGGGGCGTGTACGCTGGTTTCTGGAAATCGTCTGCATCTGCTTCGGCATCTTCAGCTGCGGCATGGCATGCTGGTTCTTCACTCGGAACGTCTTGCGCAACTATGAACGGGGCTACGTCTCCGAAACCGTAGCGCAGGTGCCGCTCTGGCTGCCCGAGAGCTTTGTCTCGATCGGGCTGGGAATCCTGCTGCTGCAGTTCCTGTCCTACCTGTTGAAAGTCCTGATGCGCGAGGCTGATCTCTCATCGAAGAAGGCCGCCGAGCTGGGGCTGGAGTAGGCCGATGTGGGAAATCGTCCTGGCGTTTGCCGTTTTCGGCTTTCTCGCATTCTACCTCGGGATCGGGACCTGGATTTTTGTCGCCCTTCTGATGGTCGCGTTGACATCGCTGACGCTGCTTCTGGACTTTCCGCTGGCCCGCGTCGGCTCGATCATGAAGGGAACGATGTGGCGAACCGCCAGCACGTGGGAACTCGCCGCCATTCCGATGTTCATCTTCATGGGCGAAATCATGTTCCGGACGGACGTGTCCGACAGGCTGTTCAGGGGTCTTTCTCCTTGGACGAACCTGATCCCGGGCAAGCTGCTGCACTGCAATGTTGTCGGGTGCACTCTCTTCGCTGCCGTCAGCGGGTCAAGCACCGCGACCACCGCCACGGTCGGCAAGATCACGATGGCGGAACTGCAACGCCGTGGCTACGACAGCCGAATCGCGACCGGATCGCTTGCTGGAGCCGGCAGCCTGGGTCTGATGATCCCGCCGTCCATTTCGATGATCATCTACGGCGTACTGGCCGAACAGTCGATCACGGGCCTCTTCGCCGCCGGCATCCTGCCGGGCCTGCTGATATCGGGGCTTTACTCGGGATACATCGTCTTTCGAGCGTGGAGTTCTCCGATCACGGGCGAGAGCGAGGACGTGCGCTACTCCGTGATGGATTTCGCCAAGAGCCTGCTCGACCTGGCGCCCATTCTGGCCTTGATGGTCATCATTCTGGGCGGAATCTACAGCGGCGTGACCACCCCGTCCGAGGCGGCGGCACTTGGATTTGCCGCCTCGATCGTCCTGGTGGCCTTGCTTGGGCAGTTTTCCTGGGCCGTCTTTGTCGATGCGCTGACCGGGGCAACGCGGATCACCTGCATGGTAGTCACGATTCTTGTTGCGGCAAGCTTCATGTCTTCGAGCATGGCCTACCTGCATGTCCCGCAAGAGGTCGCCAAGCTTCTGGCCGCTATGGATTTGGGGCCGATGGGCATCGTCATCCTGATCGGCGTGTTCTACATCTTGCTTGGCATGTTCCTGGACGGGCTGTCGATCATGGTCATGACGCTTCCGATCACGCTGCCCATCGTCGTGGCCGCAGGCTGGGACCCGATCTGGTTCGGCATTTTCCTCATCATCATGATCGAGCTTGGGCTGATCACGCCGCCCATCGGCTTCAACCTGTTCGTGCTGCAGGGCATTACCGGCAAGTCCATCGGCGAAATTGCCCGAGGTGCCGTCCCGTTCTTCTTCCTGATGTTGCTCGCGGCAATCATCATCACGTTGTTTCCCCGGATCGTGCTTTGGTTGCCGGACGTCATTCTCTGATCCGACATGTCGGGCACCGCCGAGCGGGCAGTGGGTGCGGGGCCGGAGGCCGGAGGTCTTCGCCTCTGCCTGAAGGCTTTCGCCAGATGTGCGCCGCAGCGCACCCTTGGCCGCCGCCTCCGATCATGATGAGGTCGCAGGAAGGTTTCGGACAGGCCTTCTCCACCAGGTCGGGCGATGCGCATTGCCGCCTGTCACGGCCGACGAAAGCAACGAGAATGCGGAACACTTGGACACATCCGACCTTCTGTGGGAATTTATTTGGGACGGCTGGCGAAATTTCCGTTGTGCCGAGTCACGCTGCGTATAATATATCTAAAATATATCTGGGCGAATGAGGCGAACATCCATGTCGGAGAGGTGCGAAGCGATCATCATCGGGGCCGGAATCATAGGCAGCGCGATCGCCTATGAACTGGCCAAGGCCGGCAAATCTGTCGTGGTCATCGACAAGAACGCCATCGCGGGGGCTGGGTCCACCTGCAATTCATGCGCCATTATCCGGACGCACTATTCAACCCTGGACGGGGCCGCGCTTGCCAAGTCGAACTATCCATTCTGGGAGGATTTCTCGGGATATCTGGGCGCTGCAGGGGACGAAGTTTTGGCCACCTACCGTGAAGTGGGCTGTCTTTACACCTGTTTCGAAGAAAACAAGTTCGGCAAGAAACTGGAAGAGATCGCCAACACCATCGGCATTCCCTACGAAGTCTGGACGCCCGCTAAGGCACGAGCAAATTTGCCCATCATGCACCCGGGGCATTTCCACCCGGCCAAGGCAGCGGATGACCCTGAATTTGCTTCGCAGGACGGCGAGATGCGTTACCTCCTGTTCTTTCCCAAGGCGGGCTACATCAGCGACCCGCTTCTGGCGACCAGGAATATCCAGTCGGCAGCGGAACGCCATGGCGCGACGTTCATCCTCGGCAAGCGCGTCATGGACGTGCTGAAGGACGGCGGCCGGGTTTCGGGCGTGACGCTTGACGATGGCAGCACCCTGTCTGCGCCTGTTGTCGTGAATGCCTCGGGGCCGCATTCTTACAAGATCAACGAAATGGCCGGTGTTGCCGACGACATGAACATCGGCACGAAAGCGCTGCGGGTCGAGGTGGCGCATGTGCCATCGCCCGCTGGCTTCGACTTCGAGAAGTGGGGACTTATCTGCTCGGACGCCGACATCGGCGGCTACTGGCGCCCCGAGGTCGGCAACAAAATCCTGATCGGTTCCGAAGAACCCGAATGCGATCCACTGGAATGGGTCGATCCCGACGACTACAACACCGAAGTCACCGAACAGGCGCGCCTGCAGGCCATGCGCGGCGCGCAGCGGTTTCCCGACATGGGCGTGCCGAATTCGGTACAGGGCATCGCCGATCTGTACGACGTCTCTGATGACTGGATCCCGATCTACGACCGTTCCAGCCTCGAGGGGTTTTACATGGCGATCGGCACGAGCGGAAACCAGTTCAAGAACGCGCCCGTCGTCGGCAAGATGATGTCGGCGCTGATCGACTATTGCGAGGCTGGCAACGATCATGACGCCAACCCGTTGCAGTTCGCGCTGCCAAACATGGACTACGCTCTTGGCATGAAGTTCTGTTCGCGCAATCGCGAAATCAATCGCGAAAGCAGTTTCTCGGTTGTCGGTTGATGTTGACCGAGCCCGCCTTCGTTGATTGCTATGGCGACCTTGCCGAGCGGCTTACGGACGAGATGCTGGGCATCGTTCCGGGCCTTCGGGTCTGGCGTGATGAACCAGCGGACGAGGATGCGCTGATTGCGCGGCTTTCGGGCCGGAAGAACGTGCTTGTCTACATGGGGTTCATGTCCGAGAGGGTGCTGCGGGCCTGTACCGATCTTGAGACCATCGCCTATCTTTCGACGGGGTTGGCGACTCACGGAGATCTTGATGCGGCCAAGGCGCATGGCATCCGTTTCGAAGGCGTCAAGGGCTATGGCGACCGGGCGGTGGCGGAACATGCGGTGACGCTGGCGCTGGCCGGCATGAAACGCATTGTCGAAATGGATCGTGAGGTGCGACGCGGCGGCTTCCGCCTGATCCGGACCGAGGAACTGGCAGGCAAGACCTTCGGCCTGCTTGGCCTTGGTGGGATCGGAGCCGAGACTGCACGGATTGCGGATGCGCTTGGAGCAAACGTGATCGGCTGGACACCTTCCGGGCAGTCCCGCGGCGCTCCGGCAAGCATGATGTCGAAAGAGGCGGTGCTTCAGCGTGCCGACATCCTGTCGGTTCATTTGGCCCTGACGCCTGAGAGCACCGGGTTTCTTGGACAGGCGGAACTGGCGATGCTGAAACCCGGAGTCGTGCTGGTGAACACCGCGCGCGGCGGGCTCATCGACGAAGGGGCGCTTCTCGATGCGCTTCGCTCAGGCCATGTCGGGCACGCAGCCCTTGACGTCTTCGAGACCGAACCTCTTGCCGGGGATCATCCGCTTTGCGCCATGGAGACCGTCACGCTGACCCCGCATTCCGCCTGGCTGACCACCCAGGCCATTGACCGCTTGCTGGTCGCCGGGCTGAACCTTTTGCGCAGCCATATTGACCAGACCTCATGACACGCGCCGTCGACAGGCTGGCAACCCTGGTCCACGACACGGAGGCCGGGAGCATACCGGCACCGGTCTTGGAACGCGCGGCGGACTGCATCCTTGATGCCGTCGGCTCGGCCGTAGGCGGAATAGGCGCACGGAGCACCGCCGCGATGAGCCGGGCCCTGCCGCGCACCGAAGGGACGACAGCGATCTGGTTCACCGGCGAGGCGGCCGACCCAATCCGGGCCGCCACTGTGAATGCAATGGCAGCGACTGCGCTGGACGTTGACGACGGGCACCGCGAGGTCGCGGGGCACCCGGGCGCGGCCATTGTGGCCGCAGCGCTTGGCGCGGCACCAGCACGTATGGCCGGGTCGGACCTTCTGGCCGCTGTGGTGCTGGGCTATGAAGTTTCGGTCCGGGTCGGCATTGCCCGCGTGGCGGAGCATCACGGCTCGACCGTCAGCGGCCGCTGGAGCGGGACGGGCGTGGCGGCCCTTGTGGCGCGGCTTCAAGGCCTGCCGCCCGAGACCATTGCCGAGGCCATTCTCATCGCGGAACAGCATGCGCCCCGCGTGGGATCAGCCGCGACCCACGGGTTTGCGGGTTCGGACGTGAAAGAAGGCATTGCATGGTCGGTCTTCACGGCGCTTCACGCGGTCGAGCTGGCGAAGTCTGGCTTTCGCGCCTATCCCGATACATTTGAACAGGGTGTGCTCTATTCGCCTGAGCGGCTCGCGGCAAAGCTGGATGACTTCTCGGCGATCGA
The DNA here is from genome assembly GCA_022819605.1 of Silicimonas sp. Classification (GTDB taxonomy): domain Bacteria; phylum Pseudomonadota; class Alphaproteobacteria; order Rhodobacterales; family Rhodobacteraceae; genus JAJEFO01. Next base: position 75,017 of record JAJEGW010000059.1, read on the forward strand.
CGGGCTGTTTTTCAAGCCTTATGCCTGTTGTCGCTGGATACACTCGGCGATCGACGGGATGAAGGGGATCATGAGCGACAGGGGCCTTGGTGCGGACGAGATCGTGCGTATCACGGTGCGCACGTTCGATCGAGCGGTCGGGCTGGGCAACCGCGTTCGTCCGCGTTCCGAAGCCGAGGCGCAGTTTTCGATCCCGTTTTGTCTGGCTGTCACCGCATGTCGCGGAACGGGTGCACTCTTGCCGCTTGATCTTGCGCTGATGGACGACGAAGAGGTGCTGGATTTCGGCAAGCGGGTCACGATCCTGCACGATGACGGGATGCAGGCGCTCTTTCCCCGCCTGGCAGGGGCGATTGTCGAGGTCGAAACGGCGCGCCAGACGTTTGAATCCCGGGTCGAGGCCGCTTTTGGCGATCCAACCAACAGGATGAGCCGCGCGGACCTTTCGGCAAAGTTCCACAAGCTGACCGACCCGGTGATCGGCGCGACCCGTGCCGGAGCGATCGCGGATGTCCTTTCCGCGATGCGCAACCACGAAGCCGGTGCGCTTCGGCGGTTGCTGGGCGCGCGCTAGATCGCAGTCGACTATGACAGCGCGGCCAAGGCCTCGCCCATTTTGGCGCAGGCGGTCAGGACTTCCTTGCCGGATTTCGCAAAGCATAGCCGCAAGTGGCGCCGGCTTCCGAATTCGGACCCCGGTACAAGGGCGACCCCGGCGGTTTCGAGAAGATACTCTGACAATGCGACATCGGTTTCGATTGCGGTGCCGTCGGGCTTTTTCATACCAATCACTGCGCCACAGCCGATGAAGACATAGAAGGCACCATCAGGCACGCGCGCTTCCAGCCCCGGAATGGCTCGGATTGCCGCAATTACCTTGTCACGCCGGCTCTGATAGGCACGGCCCCAGTTTTCGACCTGATCCTGCGGTCCGGTGAGGGCTGCCAAGGCCGCGGCCTGGCTGACCGAGCTTGCGTTTGTCGTCGATTGGCCCTGGAGCTTCGCCATGGCATCGATGAAGTCCCTCGGCCCGGTCGCAAAGCCAATGCGCCAGCAAGTCATGGCGTGTGATTTCGACACACCGTTGACCGTCAGCACTCGCGCGGCCAGGTCCGGCGCAACCTCGGCCATGGTTGCAAACGGCTCACCTGTGAACAGGATCTTCTCGTAGATGTCGTCGCACATGATCGCGACGTTCGGGGCCTCTCGCAGCACCGCTGCCAGGGCAGCAAGTTCATCCGCCGAATAGACCGCGCCGCTCGGGTTGCAGGGCGAATTCAGGATCAGCCAGCGGGTGCGTGGCGTGATCGCTGCCGAAAGTGCATCAGGCGCAATCTTGAGTCCGATCTTCGAGCAGTCCACCACCACCGGCAAGCCGCCCGCAATCATGACCATGTCCGGATAGCTGACCCAGTATGGGGCAGGAATGATCGCTTCATCCCCGTCGTTCAGGCTTGCCAGCAGTGCATTGAAGATCAGCTGCTTGGCGCCCGTGCCCACGATCACGGCGTCGGCGGTGCATTTCAAGCCGTTGTCCCGACGGAACTTTTCGGCGACGGCTTCGCGCAAATCCTGCGTGCCCGCGACCGAAGTGTAACGCGTCTGTCCCGAAAGCGCGGCCCGATGCGCGGCTTCGATAATGTGCCGCGGCGTGTCGAAGTCCGGCTCACCCTCGGCCAGATCATGAACCTTCACGCCTGCAGCCGTCCGTTCGCGCGCCATTTCGGCCAGTCGAATCGTGCCCGAGGTGCGGGCTTCCAAGACGCGCTGTGAAAGATGCACCTTGATCTTCCTCCCCAGGATATATTGAAAATATATTCAACCATCCATTAGGCTGACAACACGATATCGCAGGCAAGCATGCTTCTTTACGACCCGGACAACGCTACGTACGAAATCGACGGCACGCGGACGGATCTGGCACTGGAATACCGCGACCAGCTGCGCGGGCCGTACAGTATTGAACTGCAACGCGTGCTCGACAAGATGCGTTCGACCCCGATGAAGGGACGGTTTGCGCTCGTCGTGGTCGAACCGTTTCGCAAGTTCGCGCTTGCAAGGCTGTCGGGCGAACGCGGCGTTCCGCCCGAAGTGGTGGATGGCGTGACCTATGCCTCCATCGCCGAGGCGGAATGGGACATCTTCAAACGCCGTTGGCAAGAGTTGACCGGCCGCGAACTGGACGTGCCCGACCCATGACAAGCACGACAGGGCTGATCGGCTATTGCCAGCCGTTGAAAATCCATGGCGACGAGACGACCGCCCTGAAGGTTTCCAGCAATGGGCCGGGGACCTGTTCGGTCTCGGCCCTTCGCATCGTTTGCGGAGACATCGACCCCGACGGACCGGGTGCCGAATTCGAGAAAATGGACTGGGGCGGTGCGTCGGGTCTGCACGTGCGGCATCAGCCGGTGAACGCTGGCTCGTTCGCCTTTGCCGCTGCAGGGCCGGATACGGCCGGGGCCGGTACGCTTCGCATCTCGATGAATGTCTGGCCGACCATGACCCGAGGCAAACGACAGTGCATCCTGCATTGGGGGGCGTTGCGCTTCGAACTGGCATCGGACGGGCGGCTGCAGGTCCGTCTCGGCGAAATGGCCGCCACCCTGGAACGACCGCTTGTGAAACGTCGATGGTTCCAGGCCGAACTGGACGTTGCCGCCGATGGCCTTTCGCTTGTCGTGGCACCTGTCGCTCCCTGTGCCGTGTGGACAGACCCCTCCCGCACGCATGCGCCGCGCGGAGCGACGGCGTTGCCGAAAGCAGGGGATCCGATCTTCTTCGCCGCCATGCTCGACCGATGGCAGGGCGATGTGCCATTCGTCGCCGACGCCTACAATGGCAAGATCGAGGTCCCATCGATCCGCGTGGACGGCCGCCTCCTGGCCCAGTGGGACTTCAGCCGCGAGCAATCGGGCACGCGCGCCTTTGACGCTGGTCCGGATGGCTGCCACCTGACACTGGTCAACACCCCGATGCGGGGTGCTGCCGGGTCGAACTGGAACGGGTCAGTCGAAAGCTGGATGCGAGATCCGTCGCAATACGCCGCGATCCATTTTCACGACGACGACATGACCGACTGCGGTTGGAAAACGACCTTGCAGATCACCCCGCCAGTGGATGCGCAATCCGGATTCTACATCGCGCGGATGACAGCCGAGGACGTGCAAAGCGACGTGCCGTTCTTCGTCTCTGCGCGGCCGGGCAAGCCAAAGGCGGATGTCTTGTTGCTGGCACCGACCGCGACCTATCTCTCCTACGCCAATACCCACATCAAGTTCGACAGCCACAATACCGAGAATCTCTACGAAGCGCCGATGGTGCTGAGCGAGGACGAGCTGTATCTGAACGAACACCGCGAATTGGGGTTGTCGCAATATGACACTCATGCGGACGAATCCGGCGTTGTCTATGCCAGCGAGCGCCGCCCGATGCTGAACACGCGGCCGGGACTCTACACGTTCAACTACCTTAACGACACACACATCGTGAAATGGCTCGAAGACCAGGGCATCAGCTATGACGTGGCAACGGACGAGGACTTGCACCGCTACGGACGTGCATTGCTCGACCCTTATCGCGTCGTGATGACGGCATCGCATCCCGAGTATTTTTCGACCGAGATGTGGGATGCGCTCTATGGATACCAACAGGACGGTGGTCGCCACATGTATCTGGGCGGAAACGGTTTCTATTGGCGGATTGCCTGGTCAGACGACCATCCAGGCGTAATCGAGAACCGCCGCGGCATCAGCGGCGTACGCACCTGGGAAGGAGAGCCGGGCGAACATCACCTAAGCTTCACTGGCGAACCGGGCGGGCTTTGGCGGACTCATGGCCGGGCACCACAGGTGCTGGCGGGTACCGGTTTCAGTTCGACGCTCTTCGTGCGTTCAACCAATTTCCGCCGTTCGGAAGACAGTCGCGATCCGGATCTGTCATTCATTTTCGAAGGCCTCAACTCGGACATCATCGGCGATTTCGGCTTTCGCGGCGGCGGTGCGGTGGGACTGGAGATCGACCGATGGGATGCTGATCTGGGCTCGCCGGCCGGGTCGGTCATCCTTGCGACATCGGAACACGTGGGGCTTGGGGGCCTGCTGTCGGGCGAAGAGTACATCACCACGACCCGCGCACTCGACGGTGTGCAGAACGGGCGGGTCCGGTGCGACATGGTTTTCTTCGCGACGCCGAAGGGTGGGGCGGTCTGGTCCGCCGGGACCATTGCCTGGGCAACGTCACTCCTTTGGAACAAGGGCGAAAATTCGGTCAGTCGGGTCACCCGGAACGTGCTCACGCGCTTTCTTGATCCAACGCCATTTCCGGAACCGGTGGCTGGCGGTTATGCCAGATCATCGGGGCCGCAAACGTGTTCCCGGCATGAATCAACCGCGACGTCCGATTGAGTGGGGATTCTCTTGGGAGAGTCGCCGATTTAGCATATCAGGTTCCAGTTGGGGTTGTTCTGACATCCTGGAAGTTCTCGCGCTCCAGGGCTGGAGGAAACACGATCGGTGCGCGTTGGCCACTAGGGTGCCCGCAACACCCAGTCCGCAAGTTCGGCATGGGTCGGAAACCAGACCTGGCCCCGGGCCTTCGCGTGTCGGATCAGTTCGTCGAGAATCCAGATCCGGGAACGGTAGCCGATCACGAAGGGGTGGAAGACGAGCTGGCACAGGGCCCCTTCGTCATGGGCCATGTCGAATTCCCGCCGGAAGATGTCGAAGACGTCGGCTGGCGGTGTCCAGGGCCGGGTTGGGGGTTCGCGGTTGAAGAGCAAGTAGACGGCGTCATCCCGAACCCAGTCGACCGGAATCTCGACCAAGCCGGTGGGTGCGCCGTCGCTGAGGAGCTCGTAGCAGGCGTCATCGGCCATCATGCTGGAATCGTAAAGGAATCCGGCCTCGGCCACGAGGTCAATCGTGTTCGGGCTGAGGTCCCAGTTCGCGGCGCGATGCCCGACTGGCCGGGTGCCTGAGAGTGTTTCGAGCGTGTCGCGCGCCTGCAGCAAGAGATCCCGTTCCGCATCAAGGCCCAAGACCGACGTATTCTCGTGGATCCAGCCGTGCACGCCGATTTCATGACCCGCCCCAATGATTGGTGCCAGCGCTTCCGGGTCGATCAGGGCCGAGACGGCCGGAACGAAAAAGCTGGCGTGTACGTCGTGGCGCGCGAGAACCTGCAGGATGCGGGGCATCCCCCTGCGCCGCCCGAATTCACCCCACGCCAGCCGGCCCACGGAGGCTCTGCCCTGTCCCAGCTCGAATGTCTCGTGATCGCAGTCGAAGGACAGCGCGAGGGCGCAGCGGGCGCCGGCGGGCCAAGTTCCCGGCGCAAGGCTGCGACCCGCACGCACCTTCTGTACGAGACCACGCCACTCCGCTTCCGGTGTCGTCCAGGGGCGGTCGGGAGTCATGGTCCGAGCACGGCGACCACGGCGGACCTCACCGCATCGGCGACCTGGCCCACCTCTGACCGGTCTATGCAAAGCGGTGGCGCAAAACCCAGGATGTCACTTTCGGGCAATGCACGTGCCATCACCCCGCGGCGCATCATTTCTGACGCCACCTTGGGTGCGACGCTTGCCGATGGATACCAGGCGCCCTCTCCCGGGTTCTCCATGAATTCGACAGCGGCCAGCAGCCCGATGCCGCGAACCTCCCCGACCTTCGGGTGGTTGCCTACGGCATCCGTCAGACTTTCGCGCAGGTACGGGCCGGTTTCGGCCACGTTCTCGACCAGGCCCAGCTTGTCCACGAGTTCCAAGGTCGCTACGCCCGCCGCGGCCCCGATCGGATGGGCCGAATAGGTCCATCCATGCCCAAGCGGCCCGAAGTCGTCCGAACCCTGCATGAGTACGTCGGAAACGCGCTGCGAAATGATCGAGCCCGAAAGCGGTGCATAGGCCGAGGTCAGGCCCTTGGCGATGGTAATGAAGTCGGGGCGCAGGTTGTAATGGTCCGACCCGAACATGGTGCCGATGCGGCCGAAGCCGGTCACGACCTCATCGGCGATCAGGAGGATGTCATGACGGTCCAGGACCTCCTGGACCGCGGCCCAGTAACCGTCGGGCGGCGTCAGGATGCCGCCGGTTCCCATGACAGGCTCTCCGACGAACGCCGCAATCGTCTCCGGGCACTCGCGCTCGATCAGGTCTTCCAGCGCACCGACCAAAAATGCGGTGAACTCTGCCTCGGTCATGTCCCGTTCGGGTCGGCGCAGATAGTGCGGCGTTTCGGTGTGCAGGAATCCGTCGAGAGGCAGGTTGAACCGGTCGTGATAGAGTTTCAGCCCGGTGAGCGAGCCCGAAACGATGCCCGACCCGTGATAGGCCCGCCATCGGCTGATGATCTTCCGTTTTTCGGGCTTGCCGCGCAGAATGTTGTAGTGCCAGGCGAGCTTGACGTTGGTTTCGTTGGCGTCCGATCCGGACAGCCCGAAATAGACACGGGCCATATGATCGGGTGCCCGGTCAATCACCATCTTTGCAAGCCGGATCGCCGGCTCGTTTCCGTGGCCGGCATAGGAGTGGTAATAGGGGAGTTCGTGGGCCTGCCTGGAGATGGCGTCGGCGATCTCGGTGCGCCCATAACCTGAATTCACGCAATAGAGCGCGGCGAAGGCGTCGAGGAAGCGGTTGCCGTCACGGTCCGTGACATGGACGCCGTCGCCGCCGGTGACGATCCGCCCGGTTGAGTCGCCGCGGGCGTGTTGCGCGGTGTGAGTGGCCGGGTGCAGCAGGAAATCCCTGTCCCATGCCGCCAGCTCATCATTGTTTCGGTCCGTATCAAGGCTCATTTCATGGTCTCCAGCCGTGTGTTGGTGATCAATTCTGGCACGCTGGCCTGATTCGGGAGGGATGTCAGGAAGTCCGTCTGTTTCGCCATGGTCTCCGGTTGCAGGCGATCGGTCTTTGGCCGTACCAAGGATGCTTGCGGTCAGGCCGGTGTCAATCGCGCCAAGTTATTCCAGTTCCGTGCCAGAGCGCATTGCCATGAGTCTCCCGGCGGCAGGTTTGTTCACATCGCGAACTCTTGTTCGATATAGTGCACCTGCGCCGAGTCGCGCAACAGGATATCGGGAACGGAAGACGGGCCAAAATTCAGGATTGCGCTTTGCCGGCGGAATGCCGCAAATCGCAGGACCAGCACAGCGGAGGTGCCGATGGCCCAGAGGTCGAAGGACGGCAGGAATAACCGGGTGCACGAGGAGGTGCAGGAGTCCACGACAGGGCTCATGACGGCCGCGCCCGACCGCGAGGAGGACGGCCACGTCGACGTGAATCCGCGTGACTACGTCGGCTCGCTCGCTCGAGGGCTGGAAGTCCTGCGGGCATTCAATCGAACGCGTCGCAAGATGACGCTTTCGGAAGTCGCCAGCGAAACCGGCAACACGCGCGCGGGCGCCCGTAGGATCCTGCTCACGCTTGTTCGCGAGGGCTATGCCGTCATGGACGGAAAGCTGTTCGACCTCACGCCACAGGTTCTGGAGCTTGGCTATTCCGTTCTTTCGTCCAAGGGCGCCTGGGATATCGCACGTCCGTTTATCGACCACCTGTCCGAGGAGACCCGGGAATCCGTTTCTGCGGCGGTTCTGGACAAGTCAGACGTGGTCTTCGTCGGCGGGGCTCAGTACCACCGAATTCTCAGCATTGGCGTAACGGTCGGCTCGCGCCTTCCCGCGGCAGCCACCGCAACAGGACGGGTTCTGCTTGCTGCCCAGCCGCCCGAGACGTGGGCCGGGATGATCCGGAACCTGCCGCTCGAGAAACTGACCGACCGGACCGTCACCGACCCAATGAAGTTCCGCCGAATTCTGGAGGACGTCCGCGAAAAGGGGTGGTGCCTTGTCGACCAGGAGCTCGAAATCGGGCTGATCTCGATCGCGGTGCCCGTCTACAGCCGGACCGGGACGCTTGCCGGCGCAATCAATGTCGGTGCCCCGTCGGTCCGAATGTCGCGCGAGGCCATGATTGAGACGGTGCTGCCCAGCCTTCAAGAGACGGTCGCCAACATTTCTCGCGCCATCACGCGCTGAGCGGCGAACCGCGCGCGAACAATTTGCCGAATCGGCTGGCGGATCGCGATTCGTCACGATGAAGGTCGCAAGTTGCGCCACATGCGGGACGTGCGTGCGGTCCTCAATTCCCGACACCTCGTTCGTGCCGCGGCCTTCCGCAGGCCCGCCATCTCCAGTGGCGATCTGGCCGGTCCTGAGTTGCGTCAGTGCAATCGGCCGCTCTACAGGTCGCAGCAGGTGGTCGATCTTCAGCTCAAACGTATCCGCAATGTACAGGTGCAGCGGTTCGCAAGCGGTGGGTACGTCGACGCCGGGCGCCTGACCAGCGCACTCGGGCCCAGACCCTAGCGAAGGCGACTTCTCTTTCCAAATTACGGCTCCTCGGTCCCGTTGCCGAAGTGTCGTCGCCGGCAGGAGGCAAGCAGTTTTCCGTCAGCATCAGTCCGCGCTTCCTGACGAGGTGCATGTCCTGAGGCCGGCACAGGACACGTCGCAGCCGACCAGAAGATCAGGTGCTGCCGCGAAGCGCCTTTTCGGCAGCAAGGATGGCGTTGATTGCCACGGGCTTGATAGGTACGCGCGGGGCGAAGAAACTGCGATCGGTGAGTATCTCGCCAGTATGCTCCGCGATCAGGCGGGCGGTCGCTGGTCCGCAATAGCGGCCCTGACATCGCCCCATGCCGACGCGCGTTGCTCGCTTCAGTGTCCCGAGGTGACCTGGAGTGACAGCGTAACCGGCCAAGGCGTCTCCAAGGGTGACTTCCTCGCAACGGCAGAGGATCGTGTCCGCAGGCAAGCCGCCGACAGGTACCGGGGACACATCGTGCAACTGCCACAGCGCGTTCTGGAATCGCCGATGCCGCCGAAGGGCACGTTGATCGGCGAAGAGATCGTAGCCGTCTCCGTGGCCCGACCGAGCCGCTGCCGAGCGTCCGGCGATGCGCCCTTCGACGCAGGCCGCGGGAGCCCCGCCGAGACCGGCACAGTCTCCGACGGCGAAGATCCCGGGGACGGAGGTCTCGAGGGTCTCGGATCGGTCACAGCGCAGGTGCCCGGCAGCTGGATCATAGGTCATCCGGGCACCCAAAAGGCGCAGGATCTCGTTCTGCGGCTCGAATCCCGCATTCATGCAGAGGGCGTCTGCATATGCGACACGGGTTCCGCCGTCCCTGCGCCGAAACGTTGCCGACAGCCCGCCCTCGACCTGTTCCACCGCGGCCAGCCGCAGTCCGTTGCGCACGGGCACTTGGCGCCTCCGCAGGTCGCGCAGCATGGCGAGCCCCTTCCATGCGAGCGCGGGTCCGCAGATCGACAGCCAGGCACCTCGAAGCGGGTGACGGAAGGGGGACGCTGCGGCCTCGGCTACAAGTGCGATCTCCGCCCCGCCATTCGCGAGTTCGAGGGCCACTTGCATGTTGAGAGGCCCCGATCCGCAAACCACGACACGACGTCCCGGCAGCGTCCGATAGCTGCGCCACAGGGTTTGCGCTGCCCCGGTGGTCATGACGCCCGGCAGGGTCCAGCCAGGCACAATGACCGGCCGTTCATAGGCACCGGTTGCGACGATCACCGTGCGGGGCCGGACAATCAGCGCAGCACGTTCATGTTCGGCAAGAACGAGCGGGCCGTCGAACGCACCCCAGATCTCGACATCGTCGATGATCTCTGCGCCACTGGCCCGAGCGCTTTCGACGAGAGCCGCGCCTTCGGCCTGCTGTGCATCAAGCAGGCTGCCATCCGCTGACTGCTTGTAGTACTGGCCGCCTTCGACGACGCGTTCGTCCAGGGTGACGACCTCCGCGCCCGCCCGCCGCGCCGCGATCGTTGCGGACAGGCCCCCTGCGCCGCCTCCGATCACAAGCACGTCCGGCGTGAGGACCCGTGCCCGCGGCGTTTCCGGCAGCCCCGTGTCCGGGCCAGGTTCGGGGAAGGCAGGCTGCGTCTCGACAGCCATGCCGTCCACGGCCTTGGTCATGCAGGCACGCCGGTTCGACGTGCCGTCGACGGTGACAAGGCAGTCCTGGCATACGCCCATTCCGCAGAAGACCCCGCGGTGCTTTCCCTGTGCCGTGACCCTGAATTTGCGATGTCCCGCTCCGGTCAGCGCGGCCGCAAGGGATTGCCCCTCCATCGCGGCGATGTCGGTTCCGTCGAAAGTCAGGCGGACCTCATTCATCTTCGCCCCTTGCGATGCGGTCCCGCACGGCGACCAGTCGCGCCACAGCTCCCGTCCGCCAGCTGGCACGCGCCGGAATGTCTGGCTCGGGCAGGACCGACCTGCGATCTCGTTCGACTTTCGCGACGAGGTCTGGACGCCAGTCCACGATCTCGCCACGAGCTTCGCCCATGCGCCTGTATGCAGGGCCGAGCCGTTCGGCATGGGCCGTGATCCCGCCTGGCGTATTCAGCTCCGCCGTTTCGAAGGGTCCGGACAGCGCCCATCTCGGTCCAAGCGACAGCCGCACGACCTCGTCGATTTCGGTCGCACCGGCAACGCCTTCGTCGACCAGGCGATACGCTTCGCGCAGCACTGCTCCCTGAAGACGGTTCATGACGAAGCCTTCCACTTCCTGCTTCAGATTGACGACGGAGAATCCAGCCTGCGTGAAACACCGCTCGGCGCGCCTTGCTGTGTCGGGCGAGGTCCCGGGCCCGGGCACCAGCTCGATCACCCGAAGGACCGACGGCGGGTTCGCGGGATGCGCCACGAGACATCGTGTCTGCGCCTCCGGGTCTGGGACAGTCCGCGAGATTGGAATTGCCGACGATGCGGATGCAAGCACGGCGTGCGCAGCGGACCGTTTCAGAAGGCCGGAAAATATTGCGCGCTTTGCGTCGAGCCGCTCGGGTCCGCATTCCAGGACGAGGTTCGCGCTCGAGATGGCATTGCCGGCCTTTGCCGCAACGCGAAGACTGCCAGCCCGGTCTTGAACCAGTCCCGCGGCCGCGATCGCACGGGCCTGCTGCGCGACCCGGTCCAGGGCCCGCTCCCGCGCGTCTGCGTCCGGTTCCACGAGGGTCACGTCTGCGCCCGCATCCCGAAACGTCGCGGCAAAGGCGCAACCGATGAATCCGGCGCCGAGGATGTGAACCGCGATCGGGCGTGCGTCTTCCACCGGGCGCCTTTCGCTTGCGTCAGTTCGCTTAACGCACAAAAGTGCGAGAACGACCAGATTTCTACGGAGTCGCAGGAGACCACGCAACATGCCTTTCGCGCAAGACCTCGAAGGCCGACGCGCACTAATCACCGGGGGCGGCCGGGGATTGGGCCGGGCAATCGCGGAACGGCTCGCGGCCTCGGGCGCTGAGATTTCCGTTCTGGATCTGCCCGAAGCGCTTGCCGACGTGCCGGAAGACTGGTCGGCCGTTCCGCTCGATCTGTGTGCATCCGATGCCGGGGCGAGATTGGCCGGACTGGCCGGGGACATGGATCGCCTCGACATCCTCGTGGCGAATGCCGGAGAGGTTCCGCCGTGGCGCGGCGTGGACGCGTTGGATCGGGAGGAATGGGAACGGGTGATGACGTTGAACGTCTGGGCTGTTGCGGAGAGTCTCGGCGTCTTTGCCGGAGCGCTGGAAAGGTCCGGGCGCGGGAGCGCGATCCTGATGGCCTCGATCAACGGGTACAAGGCGCATCCGAAGCAGGTGCTCTACACGGCCTCCAAGCACGCGGTCATCGGGATTGCGCGCGCTGCGGCACTGGACCTCGGGGCGCGCGGCGTACGGGTCAATGCGCTGGCGCCAGGACCGATCGCAACCGCAGCGCTTGTGGACCGTGTCCGAAAGAGACACGAGGAAGGCGGGCCCGCACCTGAAACGGCGCTGTCGGCAATGGCGGGCGAAACGGCACTAGGGCGGATGGCCACCGCAGAAGATGTGGCCCACGCCGTGCACTTCCTTGGATCCGACGCCTCTGGCGGGATGACCGGCGCGCTTCTCCCGGTTGAAGCGGGACTTGCCTGACCGAGCAGCCCCCATCCGTTCTCCGGCAGTATTGAGTGCTATGATGGGGCTGCGCAAAGGGCAGGGGAACGTGACCTTTCAGGAGCATGCCCGCCCTGACGAGAGTCGACGGCTTCACGATGCCGGTCGAGCGCAAGCCCGCATCAGGCGGTTCACGCCTTGTGCCCGGCGACCGACATTGTCTGCGACCGGCAACGGGACGCGAAGATTGTCATCCCGAACCTGACGTGTCCGAACGATCCCGGATGTTTCAGTGTCGAAACTGTCATGGGAACAACCGGACTGGAAAGTGCTTGCAGTCACGTCCGGCTGGGTCATTCTTGCGGTCTCCCCTCTTGTCAGCTTTCAGGGCACGTGTTCATGATCCGCAAGACAGACTTCAAATTGCACGGTTCTCGCGGTTCAATCGGTATGTGAGGGTTTGATGCCGAGCACGATGTTCTCTTCGATGGAGCTGCGGGGCGTCACGATTCCGAACCGCATCACCGTATCGCCCATGTGCCAGTATTCCGCCACGGACGGGGTTCCCGGCGACTGGCACATCGCTCATCTCGGGCAATTTGCCATGAGCGGGGCGGGGCTGATCTTCGTGGAGGCGACGGGGGTCGAGGCGGATGGGCGGATCACGCACGGCTGCACCGGGCTCTATGACGATGCGACCGAGTCCGCATTTGCTCGTATCGTGGCGTTCCTGCGGACGATCGGTCACGCGAAGATCGGCATCCAGCTCAACCATTCCGGACGGAAAGGCAGCACCGTGTCTCCCTGGGAGGGCGGTGGCGTGATCGAGGGAGACGGGGGGTGGCAGACCGAATGCGCTTCGGCAGTGCCGTATCTGCCCGGCTGGCCGGAGCCGCGGGAGATGGACACGGCGTCGCTCGATCGCGTGAAGGGCGCCTTCGTGGATGCAGCTGAGCGCGCTGATCGCGCAGGGTTCGACTTGATCGAGGTTCACGTTGCGCACGGGTACCTGCTGCACCAGTTCCTGTCCCCGATCACCAACCGTCGCGGCGACGCCTATGGCGGATCGCCGAAGAACCGGATGCGCTATCCCCTGGAGGTGTTCGCGGCCGTTCGGGCGGCATTTCCCAAGGAAAAGCCCGCCTTTGTCCGTCTTTCGGCCACCGATTGGATCGACGGGGCGTGGGACGTCGACCAGTCGGTCGCGTTTTGCGCCGAACTGAAGGGGCTGGGATGCGACGTCGTGGACGTCACAAGCGGCGGACTGGATCAACGGCAGTCGATCACGGTCGGGCCGGGCTACCAGGTGGCCTTTTCCGAGCGGATCCGGAACGAGGCGGGCATTGCGACGATGGCCGTGGGCCAGATCACTGATCCGGTGCAGGCGGAGACGGTCCTTTCGAGCGGGCAGGCGGATCTCGTGGCGCTGGCGCGCGGGATGCTGTGGGACCCGCGATGGGCCTGGCGCGCGGCGCTGGCGCTGGGCGAGGAGATTGAGCTGCCCGCGCCCTATGCCCGCTGCAATCCGGCACTTCGCAGCAAGCCGTTCGTGACGAGGAGCTAGGATCATGGGAAGCCTGACTGGAAAGACCGTGGTCGTGACCGGGGCCTCGAAGGGCATCGGGGCGGCGATTGCCTCGGCCGTTGTCGCGGCAGGCGCGCGGGTCATCGCCCATTACGGTGCCGACAGGGCAGGGGCCGAGGGTGCCGTCGCCAGGGCGGAGCCGGGACAGGCAACGCTTCTGAGCGCCGACTTTCACGACATGGGTGCAGTCGATCGCTTCTGGGCAGATGCGTGCGACGCGGCGGACGGTCCCATAGATGTCCTGGTGAACAATGCCGGGATCATGCGGCAGACAGGCGGCATCCCGGACCCGATCGAGGAGTGGGACGCAGTCTGGCTCGAGACGATGACGATCAACGTCCACGCCCCTGCCCGGCTTCTGCGCTACGCGGTAGGCGACTGGCTTTCGGCGGACCGGCCGGGCGCGATCATAGGGATCGGCAGTTGGGTCGCGACGCGCGGCACCGCGAATCCGCAGGCCATCGCCTATGCCGCCTCGAAAGCCGCAATCACGGCCGCCACCAAGACGGTGGCACGAAACTATGCAGACCGCGGGATACTCGCCTATGTGGTCGCCCCCGGCGTCGTCCGCACGCAAATGTCCGTGGACAGCGCCGCGACCGTTGGCGGCGAGGCGGCGGTGACTGCGACCCTGCCCATGGGAGAATGGGTGCCGCCGTCGGACATCGGCGAAATCTGCGCCTTCCTCGCCACGGGCCGCGCACGCCACCTGTCCGGCAGCACGATCGACGTGAACGGCGCGGCCTACATCCGATGAGCCTACTCGGCGGCGACCTTCCGAGTCTCGATCACGTCGACCACGCGTTTGAGTTCTGCCATCAGCGGCACCATTCGCGCCACGCGGTCGCGCCCTTCCGCGCCGAGGCTCTCGAAGGTCGTGATCGGCGGGCGCACATCGCCCACCGGGCATCCCGCCGCCGCCGCTAGCGCCTTGGAGTAGCACTGGTGCCCATAAAGCGGGTGACCTTCCGTGATGATCGCGTCGAACTTCGATATGACGGACTGCACAGCCCGGACATCGTCCCAGCGGCCGTGCTCCGCCCACTCGACGAACTTCACCGACGCCCGCGGGATGTAGTTGCCGTAAGGGTTCACGTACCCCTTTGCCCCCATCTTGTAGGATTCAAGTACCCGCTGGCCGGCCCAGACGTTCATCAGCCCCCCGGATTCGACGATGATGTCGTGGACTCGCTCGATCCGCTGCGACGCTTCCTTGATGTAGCGTATCTGCTCGAAGCTCTTCGTGAGCCTGCCTACCAGCTTTGCCGGCATGTCCACGTTGGAGGTGAACGGGTTGTTGTAGAGCATGATCGGCAGGCCGCAGGCTTCGCAGATCGACCTGTAGTAATTGAAGATCTCGTCCTCGGTCGGCGTGTAGTAATAGGGCGGAATGATCATCAGCCCGTCCGCGCCAAGCGCCTCGGCCTCGACCGAGTATCGCACCGCATTCGGCGTATAGGCGTTCATGGTCCCCACGAGCACCTTCATCCGCCCGGCAGCCAGGGCCACAGTCCGTTCGACGAATTCGCTCCGCTCTGCATCGGACACGGTCAGGAATTCCCCGGTGGTCCCAAGGATGATGATGCCGGGCACGCCGCATGCCACCTGCCAGTCGAGGAACCTGCGCCATGCCTCGTAGTCGATGGCGGCGCCACCTGGCGTGAACGGGGTGATCGTGACGGTGTAGCTCCCGGAGAAGTGGGTTGTCATGGCATGGTCCTTTCAGGAAGTGCGGCCGCGGCGGCGGCCCGGACGGGATGACGCGGGAAAGCGCCGATATCGTCATCATCGGAGGCGGGATCGTCGGGCTGATGACCGCTCGCCTCCTGGCGCTCGAAGGGGCGGATGTCATGCTGATCGAGGCAGGCGATCTGGGGGCCGAGGCCTCGGGCGCAAATGCCGGGTCGATCCATCTGCAGATCCAATACCCGGAATTCGTGGCCTATGGCGAGGACTGGGCGCGCGCCTACGGACCGTGCCTGGGATTTCTCAAGCAATCGCTGGCGCTCTGGGCAAACCTGCCGGAGGAGCTTGGGGCTGATCTTGGCGTCAAGCTCACTGGTGGGATCATTGCGGCGCGAACCGACGCGCAGATGGACCTCATTGTCGCCAAGGCAGGCATAGAGGCCGAAGCTGGAGTCGAGACCGAAATCCTGGGCAGGGAAGATCTGCTCCAGAGTGCACCCTACCTGTCGCCGGAGGTCATCGGCGGCGGATATTGTCGCTTGGAAGGGAAAGCGAACCCTCTGCAAGTGACCCCGGCACTTGCGCGTGCGGCGGTGCACGCCGGTGCCCGGATTGCGACGCACACCCGGGTTTCGGACATTGCATCGGTGCAGGGCGGCCATGTGGTCGTCACGACCTGCGGCGAAGTCCGGACGGGCAGGATCGTGAACGCCGCCGGGGCCGCTGCGGACCGGATCGGGGCGATGATCGGCACGACGCTCGACATCAGCGGATATCCCCTTCAAGTGACCGTGACCGAGCCCGCGGCGGCGCTGATCCCGCATCTCGTCTACTCCGCGGCGGGCAAGCTCAGCCTCAAGCAGGTGGCGAACGGCGGTTGCGTGATCGGGGGCGGATGGCCCGCGCGGGAGCGGGCGGGCGGCATGCTTGTGACCGACCCCGGAAGCCTTGCCGGCAACATGGGCGTTGCGGCGGAGACCGTGCCCGCCCTGCTCCGCATTCGGGCGCTTCGCAGCTGGACGGCCTGGGTGAACGGAACGCCCGACTGGCGGCCGATCCTTGGCGAAGACCCCAATTGTCCGGGAGTGATCCACGCCCTTTTCCCCTGGGTCGGTTTTTCGGCCGGTCCGATGACGGCCCGCGTCGCCGCGGACCTGGCGCTCGGGCACCCGTCGCCCGTCGCGCTCGTGGGCTTGTCGCTTCTCTGTGACTAGGCGGTTTCTCATCGGTCACATCGCTCAGGCGACGCCGCGTTCGCCCTGAGCTGCGACACGCTGCTTTCGTTTCCAGGCCCGCCAGGTCATCGCCCATTTCGCCGGGTCTTCAAACGCGTCGCCCTTGACCTGCGCTATGGCCTGGTTGTGAGGGGCCGTCTTGACCATCTCGGGGTCCGAGCGGGCTTCCTCGCAGATCTTTGCGACTACGTCGATCCAGAGGTCGATGTCCTCTTTCGACCAGAGTTCTCCCGCCTCGGGTGTGAACGGCTCGGCCACGATCCAGGGTTCGTGGCTCATCCACCACGGGTCGATCCCGTAGTCCGCCATCCGGTTCGCGAAATCGACGGTGCCGATGCCGGTCTCTTCGGCGATCGGACCAAGCGACCAGCGCGTCATCTCCATCCGCCGCCCGGACACGTCCGGGTTCGAGATGGCGAGACCCGGGATCTCCGAAAGGCGCTTGTCCATGTAGTTGTTTGCCACGACCGAGATGTCGGCGCCTAGCTTGATCCCTTCCGCGCCCATGGCACGGGTCCAGGCGTAGGCCTTCACGACCTGAGGGACGTTGCCCCAGTATTCCCGGATCTTGCCCATGGATTTCGGACGGTCCTCGTCAAGCGCGTAGTGATCGCCGGACTTCACGACCACCGGCGTCGGCAGGTAGGCGGCAAGCTCATCCGTGCAGCCGAAGGCCCCCACGGCCGGGCCGCCGCCGCCCTTTGGCGCGCCGAACGTCTTGTGCAGCATGAACATGCATGCGTCGAAGCCCAGTTCCCGTGCCGACAGCCTGCCCATCACGCCGTTGAAGTTCGCGTGGTCGTAGAAGCAGAGCGCTCCCGCTTCCTTCGCGATCCTGACCCACTCCTTGATCTCGGGATTGTAGATTCCCATGTCGTCCGGGTTGTTGATCATGATCAGCGCCGTGTTGCTGCCGACCGCCGCCCTCAGCGCGTCGAGTGACGGATAGCCATTCTCCTCCAGCGGCAGGTTGACCACCTTGAAGCCCGCTGCTGCGGCGGTGGCGGGATTGCAGGGGTGCGCTTGAACCGAGGTGACCATTTCCGTTCGCTGGCCGAGCATGCCCTTGTCCGCCCAGTATGCGCGGGCCACGCAGGCCATCGTGTAGGCTGCGTTCGCGCCGCCGCCCGCCTGGAAGATGAACTGGCCCATCCCCGAAAGGGACCGGAGCATGCCGTCCATGTCGTGGATGATCTGGAGCACGCCTTGCAGGCTGTCCGGGTGCTGGAAGGGATGCACCGCCGCCAGTTCCGGCCGCAGTGTCGCGAACTCGGCGGTCTTCGAGTTGTACTTCATCGTGCAGGTGCCGAAGAGGCTGACGCCCATCATCCCCAGCGTCATCTGGCTGAGGTGCAGGTAATGTCGCTGCGCCTCGAATTCGGAGATTTCCGGAAGGTCCGGGCGGTCGGTGCGCGCCATCCCTTCCGGGATCAGGTCCATCCCGACCGAAGATCGGACCTCGTCCTCAGGTGCGGGGTAGTGCTGGGCGCGACCTCCGGGACGGCCCAGTTCCATCACGACGGGTTCATCCCATTTCGCAGCGTGAAATTCGGGCAGGCGGGTCATTTCACGACCTCCGTCAGAGTGGCGGCAAGTCGCCGGATGTCGGCCGCGGAGTGAACTTCGGTGACGCAGTAGAGTGCAGACTGGCCGAGGCCGTTCGCCTCGTCCGACAGGTCCTTCCCGCCGAAGACGCCCCTTGCGCGCAGCGCGTCGTTGATTTCGGCGACGGTCTTGCCGGTATCGTCAAAGTTCACGACGAACTCCTTGAACGTCGTATCGGGCCAGATGATCCTCACGCCGTCGATGTCGCCCAGGAGCTTCGCCGCGTATCGCACGCGCGAGACGATCAGGGTTCCGAGTTCGCGGAAGCCTTCGGGTCCGAGAAGGCTCATGTAGACCGCTCCGGCGATGGCCCACAGGTATGTCGAGTTGCCCGTCCAGTCGTTCCCGTTCTCCCGCATTCCGTAGGAATTCTGATGCGGGCAAGCGAGGCCAAAGCCCAACTGGCCCGGTTCCTGTGTCTCCACGACTGACACCAGGAAACCGTTGTATGCCCGAACATAGCGTTCTTCGTCACGGGATGCGATGAATCCCCCGGCGCCTCCGCCGCAATGCATGTGCACCCCAAGCGGCTGAACCGGCCCGGTGACGATGTCCGCGCCGTAGTCGCCGGGCGCCTTGATCACGCCAAGGCTTGCCGGGTCGACGCCTACAATGGTCTCGGCACCGGCGGCGCGGGCAAGCCGCGCGATCTCTGCCGCACCGGATTCGATCGTGCCAAGATAGGCCGGATTTTCGAAATAGACCGCTGCCACGTCTTCGCCGAGCCTTGCCGCAAGGTCATTGGCATCGAGCCGGCCCGAGGTGGGGTCGGCCGCGACCGTGACGACCTCGATGTGGCGGTCCATCTCGGGCGGCTGGCAATAGGTGCGGATCACGCTCAGCCGCTCCGGATCGCTCAGGGCCGGAACCAGGACCCTGGCGCGTCCTGTGATCCGGGCCGCCATGCGGATCGCGTGGCCGATGGCGCAGCCCCAAGAATAGACCGGCAACTGCACGACGTCGAGATTGAGGAGGGCGCCAAGTTGCGAGCTGAACTCGAACCAGGCCTGGTTCCGGCCGTGATCCGATTGGTAGCTGCCCCAGACGTTGGTGGCGAACTCGGTCCGCCCGACGATTTCATCTACGATGGCCGGAACGTGGTGCTGCCAGACGCCGGCGCCGATGAACGAAAGGTTGTCTTCGCAGTTCGCGTTCTTCTTGAGCTTGCCGACGAGGTCGCGGCGAAGCTCGATCTCGGATGTCAGGGCAGGCGGAAGGTCGAGCGGAGTCGTCCTGAAGTGATCACTCGGGATCTGTGCGAAAACCTCGTCGACGGAAGTGGCACCGATCTCTTTCAGCATCCCCTCGAGGATGCCAGGGGCCGAATTCGCCATCCATGGATGGGCCCGTCTCTCGCCTTCCATCTCGATGCTCCCTGTCGATTCCGCGATGTCTCGGAAGTAGCGCACAAATGTTCGCATAATGCGCCATGCGGTTCAACTCGCTCCAACACGCATCATCGTCTCGCGCCCCTGACCCGTTTTCACCCTCAGATATCCAGAGAGCGCCTGGTCCAGTTCGGGGTCGCCCGTATCGACCCAGAGGCGGGCCTGCGCGAGGGTGGCAAGCTTGTCTTCGGAGGCCATCACGATCAGGCCCTCGGGTCCAGCTCGCGCGATCAGCGAGGGGGTGATCTGCTGGTTTCCGCGTCCGAGGAGAAATCCCTGCCGCCCCGTGACTCCGAGGATGATGCGCACCGGGGCGTGGCCTGCGATTGCCTCAAGTTCATCGGCCGTCGCATCCATGGCAACGACCCGACGGTCGCGGACGGCGTCGATTCCAAGCATGCTCGGCGTCGCGCCCAGCGTTTTAAGGACGGCGCCGGTGCTGGTTCCTGGCCCAATCACGTAGAGCGTGCCTAGCGCCATGCTGTTGACCAGTTCCCTTGCCGCACCCGCAAGAGCGTCTGCGGCCGGCGTCGACGGGCCGCCCTTTGAGGCTTGCATCCTCTTTCGCGATGAGGGGACGCGGGCATGGCCGAACAGCCGCGGCGCGAGACGACCGGACCGCAACGCCGCCTCGTCGACGTCCATGATCTCCGCGTCTTCGTCCCAGCCGATCCGGTCCGGTGAGGTCGCAAGTTCGGACAGGAGCGCGCCTGCTGTCTCGGGCGAGATGGCGAATGCGCCGGAATGCATCTTCACGCCGCAGGGAATGCCGAGGACGGCGCGACCGGGACCAAGGCTGTCGGTCACGTCCCGTGCCGTTCCATCCCCGCCGCCAAAGACGACCAGACCGCACCCTGTCAACGCCTGGGTCGCGACGCGCGTGTCGCGTGCCGTGCCCGAGACCTCGAACGGGGGCAGGGCCTGCACGTTCAGGTCGAGACCCTCCAGCCAGTCGGCGCCCAGTTGACCCGGAGCTGCCCGAACGGGCGTTCCCGGCGCACGCTCGGCAAGTCGGGCGAATGCCCGACGCACGCGCACGCCCGCACGGGGCACGGCGCCACGGTCCAGCGCCTCTGCCACGGTCCCTGGACCGTCCGTTCCTTTCAGCCCGACAGTGCCGCCGAGACCAGCGATGGGATTGACGACAAGGCCGAAGGTCTGGGCTTCGACGGGCATTCTGACAGCATTGCCTTCCGGTTCGGCATGATTGAAGGGATTGACAGCGCCATGGCTCTCCTCCGACTATCATCGTACCAAGGTTTGCCTGACGCACAATGGGTGCGATGGCAGGCATGCACAAGCCCGCCGACCCTTTGCACCGCCGGAGCAGGCCATGATCAGGTTTTACTACAACGCTGCGCCGAACCCGTTGAAGGTCGCCCTCTTCCTCGAGGAAAGCGGCCTGGACTACGACCCCGTGCCTGTCGACACCCGCTTGGGCGACCAGCACGGCGCGGCGTTCCGTGCGATAAACCCGAACGGCAAGGTGCCCGCGATCGTCGATAGCGAGACCACGGTTTTCGACAGCAACGCCATCCTGCTTTATCTCGCGGAAAGGACGGGGGCGTTCCTGCCCCCTGAAGGTTCCGGCGCAAGGGGAGAACTGTTGTCCTGGCTGATGTTCGTGGCCTCGGGCGTGGGCCCGTTTTCGGGGCAGGCCGTGCACTTCCGGAACTTTGCACCCGAGAAGGTTCCCTACGCGCTAAAGCGATACGACTTCGAGGCCCGCAGGCATTGGCAGATCGTTGAGGACCGTCTGGCAGTCCGCCCCTACATGCTGGACAGTGGCTACTCGATCGTGGACATGTCCGTCTGGGGCTGGGCGTCGCGGCTGACCTACATGCTGGGGGATGACCGGATCATGGAGACCTACCCGAACGTGGACAGGCTGCTTCGCAAGATCGATGCCCGCCCGGCGGCGGAACGTGCGCAGGCCCTGGTAAGGTCCCACGCCTTCAAGGCAGAGTTCGACGAGACGGCGATGCGCGTCCTCTATCCCCAGATCTTCGCGCCGGACCCCCACTGATCCATGGCTGGTGCGACCCCGACTGATCCGCCACGAACGACCCTGGTCACCGGGTCCGGGTCTGGAATTGGCCGGGCCATAGCGTACCGGGTCGCGAAGGACGGCGACTGCGTCGTTTGCGCCGACATTGACGCCGTCCGTGCGGAAGAGACCGCAACCGAAATCGCGTCGACAGGGGGCCGGGCGATTCCAGTGATTGTCGACGTTGCTGACGAGGCCTCCGTTGCCGCAATGGTGAATGCGACGCTTGCAGAGACGGGATCCCTGGACGCCGTGGCCGCAAATGCCGGCATCATGATAGAAGGTGGCATTCTGTCCCTGACCCTAGACGACTGGATGCGGGTCATGCAGGTCAATGCGACCGGCGCGTTCCTGACGGCGCGCGCGACCCTTCCCCATCTCGTGTCCAGCGGTCGCGGCACCCTCGTCTTCACCGCCTCGACTGTCGCATTGAGCGGCATGAAGGGCGTGGCGGCGTATTCGGCGTCGAAGGGTGCCGTGGCGGCACTGACCCGGCAGCTTGCCGCGGATTTTGCAGGCGACGGCGTCCGCGTGAACGCTGTGGCACCGGGTGCCGTGCGGACAGCTCTTTCCGAGAGCCAGTTCCGGGCTCGTGCCGCGGGTCCGGAAGAATTCGAAGCTCTCCTCGATCAGGTGATCCAGCGCTACCCGCTGTCGCGCTGGGGCGTGCCGGAGGAGATCGCTGCAATGGTCGCCTTTCTCTTGGGGTCGGAGAGCGGCTGGATAACCGGGCAAATCATCCCGGTGGACGGCGGATTGCTCGAAACGCGTTAGCCGATCCCATGGCAAAGCTGGAACGAGGTGGATCGAGTCAGGTTGCGCGCGCAGCATTGGCCACAAGAGTTGATTGCTGATACAGATTGGTTTCGCGCACGTCGTGAGACGCTGCCTTCATCGCCGACAAGATCTCATCCGCGATCTTTTCCGAGCCGACACTTCGGAAAGCATCGGCAAGGCGCCCTGCCGCGCAGGTGTCCGCTATCCAGCAGCTTGCCCGGAGGCAACGTAGTTGAAATCGTCCTCAGTTCTGCGGCTGGCAGCTTCGATCGACCCGCACTCGCGGCATGTCCTTGATGTGTTTCTGGCGGGAACGAAGATGACGTTCGCCGCTGATGCGCATGATCCCCGTTCTCGCCGGCATCATTCGCGCGGACGTCTCGTTCGAGGGTGCCGTGCCGATGGAGGCGGCCCGACGGACAGTCAAGTCAGGTATGTGAGCCCCCTTCCTAGCTTCGCGCCATGCGTGATGCTGCTCCGCTTCCAATGCTTCATCCGAATTGCTCCCGACACCTGTCCGGAGCCGCTTGGCCGCCTGCGACAGGCGCTTGATCTTCCCTGGTCTTTGCCATAGGTGCGCTCCGGAAATTCAACCCAGTCAGGGACCAGGGACTATGGCGAAGGAAAAGTTTGACCGCACGAAGCCGCACGTGAACGTTGGGACGATCGGGCACGTTGACCACGGGAAGACGACGCTGACGGCGGCGATCACGAAGCAGTTCGGGGAGTTCAAGGCGTACGAGCAGATCGACGCGGCGCCGGAGGAGAAGGCGCGTGGGATCACGATCTCGACGGCGCACGTGGAGTACGAGACTTCGGCGCGGCACTACGCGCATGTCGACTGCCCGGGTCACGCGGACTACGTGAAGAACATGATCACCGGCGCGGCGCAGATGGACGGGGCGATCCTTGTGGTGAGCGCGGCGGACGGGCCGATGCCTCAGACGCGGGAGCACATCCTGCTGGCGCGGCAGGTTGGGGTCCCCGCGCTGGTGGTGTTCCTGAACAAGGTTGACCAGGTGGACGACCCGGAGCTTCTGGAGCTTGTGGAGCTGGAGGTGCGGGAGCTTCTGAGCGCCTACGAGTTCCCCGGCGACGACATCCCGGTTGTGACGGGCTCGGCGCTGGCGGCGCTGGAGGGGCGCGACGACGCGATCGGCGCGGAGCGCCTTCAGGAGCTGATGGACGCGGTTGACGGCTACATCCCGCAGCCGGAGCGTGCGATCGACCAGCCTTTCCTGATGCCGATCGAGGACGTGTTCTCGATCTCGGGCCGGGGGACGGTTGTGACGGGCCGGGTCGAGCGGGGCGTGATCAACGTCGGCGACGAGATCGAGGTCGTGGGCATCCGGGAGACGCGGAAGACGACGTGCACGGGTGTCGAGATGTTCCGGAAGCTGCTGGACCGGGGCGAGGCGGGCGACAACATCGGGGCGCTTCTGCGCGGTGTGGACCGCGACGGTGTGGAGCGCGGGCAGGTGCTGTGCGCGCCGGGCTCGGTGACGCCGCACACGCGGTTCGAGTGCGAGGTGTACGTCCTGACGAAGGAGGAGGGCGGCCGGCACACGCCGTTCTTCGCGAACTACCGTCCGCAGTTCTACTTCCGGACGACGGACGTGACGGGGACGGTGACGCTACCCGAGGGGACGGAGATGGTGATGCCGGGGGACAACCTGAAGTTCACGGCGGAGCTGATCGCGCCGATCGCGATGGAGAAGGGCCTGCGCTTCGCCATCCGGGAGGGCGGCCGGACCGTCGGCTCCGGGGTCGTCTCCAACATCCTCGACTGACCAGGGGCGCGAATACGGGCCGGCGCA
>JAJEGW010000057.1 GCA_022819605.1 Silicimonas sp.
GGGTAGTCCGTCGCCATGCAGACTCAATGATGCTCAGCAGGGCTAGGCGTTGCCGTTGAGGAATGCGTGCAGTCCGGATCTGATGGCTTCCCAATCGGTGAACTCGTGTTCGCTGACCTTTGCCGGATCGAACTCGCGGTCTCGCAGAACCACCTGCTCCAAGACCTGCTGGGAGTAGTAATCGTAGGCCCCTTTTTGCACGGCACCCGGCACCAGGAGGGTGACGTCTGGCGAGAGTTCGGTCCGCATGTTCATTTCGACAACGTATTCTTCCGCCTCCGCGATGCCTTCAGGGAAGGCAGCACTCAGGCTGACAGAAAGCAGCATGGTCCGGCGAGCCTTGAGCTCCTCCTTGCTGGCGGTGATGAATGCCTCGAAACTGCGGGGGTGCCTCCGCTCATGCACGGATGCGGCGAGCACGACATGTTCGACGTTGCTGAAGTCCGCTGAGGCGGTTTGGTCAACGTCCAGGACCGACACTTCCCGACCCATGCTCCGGACTTCATCGGACACGAAACGCGCGATTTTTCCGGTCTGGCCCTCTACCGTGGCAAACGCAACGAATACTGTCATTTCTGGCCTCCTTCAGGGTACGGACGTCGGCGAGCCCATTGGGGCGAAATTGCCCTGCCCCTTCTCAAGTCAACTCCATTGATATCACGGGCGACGATGGCCTGCATTGTCTCAAATCAAGCGAGACGTCCATACCGAAAGAGATCCCGAGTCCCGTTGGCTGCCTTGCGGCCAGCGCGATGCGGATGCGCTTGTCCGGCCGTTCGTTCGACCCATTCAGCTTGACCTCCTTCGCTCCTGTCGCCGTGGATTGGCGTTCCAATCAATGAGCCGTTGCACATTCGCGTTGCACGGATAGGTTCCGCCCATGACACGCGATCAGCCCGCGATCGGCGTCCTTCTCATGCTGGGCTTCTGCATGATGGTGCCTATGGGAGACGCCTTGGCGAAGCTGCTGGGCGAGCACGTTGACGTGGCCGTCCTAGTGACGGTCCGAATGGCGATTCAGGCCATGGTGCTCGTTCCCGTCGTTGTGTTCGCGGGAATTTCGCTCGCACCGGCGTTTGAAAGGATTCGCTTGATCACGATCCGGGCAATCCTGCACGTGCTGGGGATAGGCCTGATGTTCCTTTCGCTCAGGTACCTGCCGCTCGCCGATGCCGTGGCCATTGCCTTTGTCATGCCCTTCATCACTTTGTTTCTTGGTCGCTTCGTCTTGGGCGAGGACGTCGGCAGCCGTCGGATGATTGCCTGTTGCGTCGGCTTTATCGGCACCTTGCTGGTCATGCAGCCCAGCTTTGCGGAGGTCGGCTGGCCTGCGCTCCTGCCGGTGGCCGTGGCGATCGACTTTGCCTTCTTCGTGCTTGCGACGCGGCAGCTGGCGAAAGAGGTGGATGCCGTGTCCCTGCAGGCGGTCTCGGGCGTGATTGCCTGCGCGCTGCTTGTTCCTCTTCTGGCGGTGCTGGCGCCCAATGACGTTCCCGGCTTTGCGGTTGCAATGCCCGATCCGGTCTCGATTTGGCTGCTGGCCGCAATGGGGCTTCTCGGGACCTGCGCGCATCTCATGATGACCTGGTCGCTGCGTTTCGCGCCGTCGGCGACCCTGGCGCCGATGCAGTACCTTGAAATCCCGATCGCCGCCTTGCTGGGCTGGCTGATTTTCAAGGACTTCCCGAACGGCCTGGCGCTGGCCGGCATTCTCGTGACGATCGCGTCAGGCCTCTATGTCATTTACCGGGAGCACGCGCTGATCCGGTCAGTGCAGCGATTGCCAGGGAGAGGTGGAGCCTCGGAATCAACGTGATGCATCCCGGGCTGTCAAAGTCGAGTTCAACCGGACCGGACGCCTGATTGGACGTGGCAAGGCGGCCCAGGGGATCAAGCGTCAATCCGTCGATGGGCCAGCGTAGTCCTGTCGAGCAGCCCTTCACCGGCGCCATCGGGAAGAGCGAGAACCGCGTGCCGCCGGGAAGGTCAAGAACAAGCTGACGTGGCGCGGCAAAGGCAACGTCTTCGATTCCCAGCACAAGCGTGGGCGGGCCGACGCAGCGCGCGAGGACCGAAAACACGGCAAGCGTATGATCAAGCCGGCCTTCGGTGAAACCGGTGGCGATCACGAAGGGCGCGTCGATCAGGCGGAGACATTTCTCGAAATCCGTGATGTCCTGGTCGGCATACTCGATGATCCTGGCATCCGGCAGGGCGGCGCGTGTCTCGTCGGTGATCGAATCGAGATCGCCGATGACGGCGCATGGCTCGACGCCGGCCGCAATGCAGGAATTCGCGCCGCCGTCCGCAGCCACGAGGTGCGGCGCAAGCGCCATCGATGCCGCAATGTCCGAGGCATGCGGACGGCCGGCTCCAACAAGCGTCACGCCAGTGTCGGACTGGACCTTGCCAAGTGTCACGGCAATTCGCCCCTTGCTCAGATGCGTTTTCGTAACTCGGTCTTCAGGATCTTGCCCGTCGATGTCTTGGGGAGTTCGCCGAAGACGATCTTCTTGGGACGCTGAAACCCGGCCAGCCCGGCGCGCGCGTGTTCGAGAAGCTCGTCCTCGGTGGCACTGGCGCCTTCGGCCAGTTCGACGAAGGCGCAGGGGACTTCGCCCCACCTTTCGTCCGGCATGGCCACGACAGCGGCAAGTCCCACGGCCGGATGAGTGTAGAGCGCGTTCTCGACCTCGATCGAACTGATGTTCTCGCCGCCCGAGATGATGATGTCCTTGGCGCGGTCGCGAATCTCGATGTAACCGTCCGGATGCTGCACAGCGATGTCTCCCGACTAGAACCATCCGTTCTTGAATGCCTCGTCCGTCGTTTCCTCCTGCTTGAGATAGCCTTTCATGACGATGTTGCCCCGGAAGGCGATTTCACCGCTTGTCTTGCCGTCCCACGGGACAGGCTCGCACGTGTCCGGATTGAGAACCGTCACGTCCTCTTCCAGCTCGTAAGCCACGCCCTGACGTGCCTTGCGTCGCGCGCGTTCGTCCGCCGGCAGGTCGGCCCATTCCTTCTGCCATGCGCAGACCACGGCGGGACCGTAGGATTCGGTCAGGCCGTACACATGGGTGATGTTGATTCCAAGCGCCTCGATGGATTCGATGACGCTTGCGGGCGGTGGCGCGGCCGCCGTCATCATTTCGACTTTCTGCGAGAAGTCGCGACGCTCCTCGGCACTTGCTCCAGCGATGAGCGACATGATGATCGGCGCACCGCAAAGATGTGTCACGCCGTGATCGGCAAATGCGTCGAAAATGGGGCTGGCGCGTGGTGCTCGCAGGAACACGTTCGTTCCGCCGAGCAGCGTGATCGTCCAGGGAAAGCACCAGCCATTGCAGTGAAAGAGCGGAAGTGTCCAGAGATACACCGGATGCCTGGGAATCGACCAGGTGATGACGTTGTTGACCGCATTGGTGAACGCTCCGCGGTGTGAATAGACGACGCCTTTGGGCCGTCCCGTCGTTCCGGAGGTGTAGTTCAGTGCAAGCGCATCCCATTCATCGTCAGGCAAGCGGTATTGGAAGTGCGGGTCGCCTTCCGCCAGCAGCTCGTCATACGTGACCGAGCCGATTCTCTCGCCGCCTGGGCCCTCGCTGTCCTCGATGTCGACCACAAGGATGTCGCGACCGTATTCCGCCACGGCGGCCTTGGCCTTTTCCGACAGCTCCGTGTCCACAAGGAGGGCCTTCGCCTCACCGTGCCCGAGGATGTATGCAATCGTGGCTGCGTCCAGGCGCGTGTTGTTGGTGTTTAGAACCGCGCCCAGCATCGGCACCGCGAAGGCGCATTCAAACGCCTCGGGGATGTTTGGCGCAAGAACCGCTACCGTGTCACCCGTTCCGATGCCTCGGCTCTCGAGCGCTGACGCGAGACGGCGGCATCGTTCACCAACCTCCGCCCAGCTGCGCCTGATGCGTCCATGGACTTGAGCGGTGCGGTCTGGATAGACTTGAGCCGTTCGCTTGAGCATGGACACCGGCGACAACGGCTGGAAATTTGCGGGCCGCTTCGCCAGTTCCTTCCCGTCATATGCTGTCATCACCGTCCGCCTGGTGCCGCTGACCTCGTAGCCTCAGGTTTATCAGCGAAATGGAATTTGACAACGTCGTTGGATTGCGCTGACTCTGTCAGCAACGCCGTCCCGATGAATCGAATCTCATCTCGTTTGCGGGGTCCCAATCCAGTCCGACCTCACTGCCTTCCTGTGGAATCGCCGACGCGGCGTCCTGTCGAACGGTGACCTGCGTACCGTCAGCGCATTTCAGGTGCACGAGCGTCTCGGCGCCGAGAGCTTCGGAATATGCCGCCCGGGCCTGCAGACTGCCGCTATCGGACAGCCGAGTGTGTTCCGGCCTGACACCGATCTTCGTGTCGTCCGATCGTCCAAGGATATCGGCCGAGAGGAAGTTGGTCGGAGGCGACCCGATGAAGCCCGCCACGAATTCGGTCGCTGGATTGGCGTAGACATCCAGCGGTTCGCCGACCTGGTCTGCAATGCCACCGTTCATGACGACCATGCGGTCGGCCATCGTCATGGCCTCGACCTGATCGTGCGTGACGTACAGCGCGGTGACGCCCAGTTCGCGTTGCAGCGCCTTGATTTCGAGGCGCATCTGCACGCGAAGCTTGGCATCAAGATTCGACAGCGGCTCATCGAACAGGAAGACAGCAGGCTTGCGGACGATGGCGCGCCCCATGGCCACGCGCTGGCGCTGTCCGCCGGAAAGTTCACGGGGCTTGCGCTGAAGAAAGGTCTCAAGCTGCAAGAGCTTTGCCGCATGTGCCACGCGCTCTTCGATTTCGCCGCGCGGCGTCCTTGCGATCTTGAGGCCGTAGGCCATGTTGTCGAAGACCGACATGTGCGGATAGAGCGCGTAGTTCTGAAAGACCATGGCGATGTCACGATCCATGGGCTCCTGGTCGTTGACCTGGCGCCCGCCGATCTGGACCTCGCCGCTCGTGATGGTCTCAAGCCCGGCCACCATCCTGAGGAGCGTGGACTTGCCGCAGCCCGACGGACCGACGATGACGATGAATTCCCCATCCTCGACGTTGATCGATATGCCGTGAATGACGTCTGTCTTGCCGAAGGATTTCTTCACGTTGTTGAGTGTGAGCGTTGCCATTTTCTACTTCCCGCTGTCCACAAGTCCGCGGATGACGAGTCTTTGCATCCCCACGACCACCAGCACCGGCGGCACCATGGCAAGGATCGAGGTCGCCATGATCACCGGCCAGTCAGCGGTGTCGTCGCCAGACGGGAACATCTGCTTGATGCCCATGACGATCGTGTTCATTTCGGGATCCGTGGTGATCAGAAGCGGCCAGAGATACTGGTTCCAGCCGTAGATGAAGAGAATCACGAAGAGCGCAGCGATGTTCGTGCGGCTCATAGGCAAGAGGATGTCGAAGAAGAACCGCATTGGTCCCGCCCCGTCGACACGTGCCGCCTCGGCCAGTTCGTCCGGCACAGTCATGAAGAACTGGCGGAACAGGAACGTGGCGGTGGCGGATGCAATCAGGGGCAGGATCAGGCCCTGATAGCTGTTCAGCATTCCAAAATTCGCGATGACCTCGTAGGTCGGCACGATCCTGACTTCGACGGGCAGCATCAGTGTCAGGAAGATCAGCCAGAAAAAGAGCCGCCGCGCCGGGAAGCGAAAGTAGACGATGGCGAAGGCTGAAAGAAGGCTGATTGCGATCTTCCCGAGCGAAATCCCTATCGCCATGATCATTGAATTCATCAGCATCGTCGACACTGGCGCGTTGACGCCCGAGGTCAAAGCCCGGGCGTAGTTCGAGAAGAACTGGTCGCCCGGCAGAAGCGGCATCGGTGGGCGGACAATTTCCTGCTGTTCAACGGTTGACGCGACAAAGGCCAGCCAGATCGGGAAGAAGATGAAAGCGATGCCCACGATAAGGCCGAGATGGACGAGCCAAAGCCCCGCGCCGCGTTTTTCCACCATGCCATTCTGCTCGGCCATCAGTAGTGCACCCTTCGCTCAATGTACTTGAACTGGATGACCGTCAGAAGCGAGACAATTGCCAGGAGAATCACCGACTGCGCGGCAGAGGAACCGAGGTCCTGTCCGACGAATCCGTCGGCGTAGACCTTGTACACGAGGATCGTCGTGGCCTGCTGGGGCCCGCCGGACGTGATCGTGTGGATCACGCCGAATGTCTCGAAGAACGAGTAGATGATGTTCACGACCAGGAGGAAGAAGGTCGTCGGGGAAAGAAGCGGAAAGACGATCGTTCGAAATCGCGTCCAGAAATGTGCACCGTCTATGGCGGCGGCCTCGATCACGGAGCGCGGGATTGCCTGAAGCCCGGCGAGGAAGAAGAGGAAGTTGTAGCTGATTCGCCCCCAGGCGCTGGCAACAACGACAAGACCCATCGCTTCTCCCTCGTTCAGGACATGGTTCCAGTCGTATCCCAGCAAGCCGAGATACCACGTCACCACGCCAACACGCGTGTTGAACATGAACAGCCAAAGCACCCCCGCGACTGCCGGGGCGACGGCATAAGGCCAGATGAGAAGCGTTCGATATGTGCCGGACCCCTTGACAAGGCGGTCCGCCAGCACGGCCAGGTAGAGTGCCACGCCCATCGACACGACGGTCACGAGGATTGAGAAGACAGCGGTCGTGAGGAACGAGGCGCGGTAGTAGCGGTCCGCCAGCAGGAACTCGAAATTCCCTAGCCCGACCCATTGCATGGACAACCCGAACGGGTCGGGAATGAAAAGCGATTGCCAGATTGCCTGCCCTGCCGGGTAGAAAAAGAAGATGGCAGTGATCAGGAACTGCGGCAATACCAGCAGGATTGGCAGCCAGAGTCCCTTGAATTTGACGCGTTTTTCCATGGCCCCTTGACTGGCTGCCCCGAATGGATTCGGGGCAGCCTGTTTGCCCGCTAGCGGGTCGCCTGCTCGAACCGGCGCAGAAGCACGTTGCCCCGCTCAACCGCGCTGTCGAGCGCCGCCTGCGCATCCTTGTCACCAGACCATACCGCTTCCAGTTCCTCGTCGATGATCCCGCGGATCTGGTCGAAGGAACCCAGTCGAAGTCCTTTTGAATTCGCCGTCGGCTCATTCGCTGTCATCTGGATGACCGCAACGTCGGTGCCGGGGTTGGCCTCGTAGAAACCCTGGCTCTTCGTCAGTTCCCCTGCCTCGGACGTAATCGGCAGATAGCCGGTGTCCTGGTGCCACTTGGCTTGGATCTCTGGGCTGGAGAGGAAGTTCAGATACGCCGCGACGCCCTTGTATTCCTCGTCACCCTGACCTTCCATGACCCAGAGCGACGCGCCGCCGATGATGGTGTTCTGGGGCGCGCTGACGAGAGCTTTCCAGTAAGGCAGCGGATGCACTTCAAAGTCGAATTCGGCCTCGGAACTGATTCCCGCATATCCGGCGGACGACTCGGTGAAGAACGCGCACTCGCCAGCGCGGAAGTTCGCGCCTCCCTCGTTGCGACGACCGGCGTAGATGAACTTTCCGTCCCTTGCCCAGTCGCCCATCGCACCGATATGCGTCACCTGCGCCGGGCCATTGAAGGCCAGTTCAGTGTCAGTTCCAGCGAAGCCGTTTTCCTTCGTGGCGAACGGCGTGTTGTGATAGGCCGAGAAGTTCTCCAGGTGAACCCAGCTCTGCCATGCCGTGGTCAGCGGGCAGTCGACGCCAGCCGCTTTCAGCTCGTCCAGAGCGGCGCCAACACTTTCCCAGGTCGAAAGATCGGTGTCTGGGTCGATGTCGGCTTCGTTCAGCTTGTCTCGGTTGACCCAGAGAACCGGCGTTGACGAGTTGAACGGCAGCGACAGCATGTTGCCGTCAGGCGAGGTATAGTAACCCTTGACCGAACCGATGTATTTGGTCTGGTCGAAGTCGGCTCCCGCCGCTGCCATCACTTCGTGAACCGGCTTCACCGCGCCTTCGGCGGCCATCATCGTGGCGGTGCCGACTTCGAAGACCATGAGTATGTCGGGCTGTTCGCCTGCACGGAAGGCCGCGATTCCGGCGTTCAGCGTCTCCGAATAGTTGCCCTTGTGGCTGGCCACGACCGTGTAGTCAGACTGTGAGGCGTTGAAGGTGTCCACCTGTTCGGCCACCAGCTCTCCCAGCCTGCCGGTGAAGGCATGCCAGAATTCAACTTCCGTCTGGGCCATCGCGGCCTGGGCCGTGCCCACAATGGCATTTTGTTTGAGCGCAGGGCCTGAGCGGATTTTCTTTCGCGATCGCGCGGCGTTGTTTTCATGATGATTTGCGCCTTCATCGATTTTTTCTTCCGAGGGGGTTGACACCGTCTCCGTTCCATGGGATGCATGCTGCGGGACACTGCATTCTCCGGAGAGGGAGCGATGGATCCGCGGATCGAGCGC